>NZ_JBDGDM010000002.1:0-155056 GCF_040908885.1 Ruminococcus sp. RTP21358st1_G6_RTP21358_211008 | reverse complement strand
TGTGGCTTATTCACTGAGATATGAAAGGTTGAAAAACCTTGAATTTTCAATAAAAAACACTTGATTATATGAGGAGGTATATGTGGAAAAAAGAAAATTAATCAGAGAACTTCAGTCCCATCAGTCCGTCTTAAAGGAAAAAGCCAGGGAGAAAGCCAGAGAATCCATCAGCGCAGTGATTCCCATTGTACTGATCGTTTTTATACTTGGTTTTACCGTGGCTGCGTTATCTCCAGGCATCCTGGTGGAATTCCTGGTAGGATCTGTGCTTGTGATCCTGGGAATGATCTTTTTTTCCATGGGAGCAGAATTATCCATGACGCCCATGGGAGAACATGTGGGAGGCAGTATGCTTCGCACGAAAAAGTTAGGCTTTATTATAATTATCGGTTTTATTCTGGGCTTTATTATCACAATATCTGAACCAGATCTGCAGGTTCTTGCAGAACAGGTTTCTTCTGTGCCCAATCTGGTGCTGATCTTATCCGTGGCACTTGGTGTTGGTGCGTTTCTTGTTGTGGCCTTATTGCGTATCCTTTTTGGAATTGCACTGCCGCCATTGTTATTCAGTTTCTATATTTTAGTATTTGTATTAGCCATGTTTGTTTCTGAGAATTTTCTGGCAGTGGCATTTGATTCCGGTGGAGTGACCACTGGACCTATGACAGTACCCTTTATTATGGCATTGGGTGTTGGTATTGCATCCATCCGTAATGATAAACATGCCGGAGATGATAGTTTCGGGCTTGTGGCCCTGTGCTCCATTGGACCTATTTTGGCAGTTCTGATTCTGGGACTTTTGTACCACACGGAAGGCAGTGCTGCGCTGGAAGTGGTTTCTGAAGTGGAAAATTCTATAGAACTGGGAAAATTATTTGCAGTTGCACTGCCGAAATATTTTAAGGAGATCGCCGTATCCCTTTTCCCAATTGTTGTTTTCTTCGGAATTTTCCAGATTGTTTCGCTAAAATTGAATAAAACTGTGCTGATCAAAATTTGTATCGGTTTATTTTATACATATATAGGACTTGTTCTGTTTCTTACCGGAGCAAATGTAGGCTTTATCCCAGCTGGAAATTACCTGGGGATGGTATTGGGAAATCTGCCTTATAACTGGATTCTTGTGCCTCTTGGAATGGTGATCGGTTACTTTATTGTAAAAGCCGAGCCTGCGGTATATGTGCTGATGAAGCAGGTTGAGGAGCTGACTGACGGAGCGATTTCCGGGAAATCTATTCAGATCGGTTTGTCTGTGGGTGTGGCAGTCTCTGTTGGGATTTCCATGCTTCGGGTGCTGACCGGAATTTCCATTTTCTATTTTCTGGTGCCAGGCTATGCTATTGCTTTAATTCTCAGCCTGTTTGTGCCGAAAATTTTTACTGCCATTGCATTTGACTCTGGTGGTGTTGCCTCAGGACCTATGACCGCAACCTTTCTCCTTCCTCTTGCACAGGGCGCCTGTGAAGCTGTGGGGGGAAATATTGTGACAGATGCCTTTGGAGTAGTGGCGATGGTTGCCATGACGCCTCTTATTACTCTTCAGGTGCTGGGCTTGGTTTACCAGGTAAAAGGCGGCGAGCTTGGAGGCAAGGGGAAGAATTTGCCTGCGGACAAAATACCAGTGGAAGCTATACCAGTGGCGGAACTGTTTGAAGAACTGGAAGACACAGAAATTATAGAGTTATAGAAAATTAAGAAAATAGGGATTGAGTGTTGACTCAAACACATTATAAATGAACAATTATAGTTAGGAAGACCTAATAGATGCCATTTTTGTGTGGCACAAAGTGGAAGTACAGATTATAGGAATGATGATTGGGTACACTCAGGGAAGATTATGAACAGCAACGAACTTTATAAAGAAAGGAATCATCTATGAGCGAATTATACATGATGGTTACCATCACCAACCGAAAATACATGTCGAAATTTGCAGCACTTTACCGGGAAAATCAGATAGAAGTAGGAACGGTTTCCCTTGGTATGGGAACTGCCTCAAGCTCCATCCTTGACTATATGGGATTAGAAGATGATGAGAAAAGCATCTGTTTTCACTTTGTGACAGAAGCTACCTGGAAAAAGGTGAAAAAGGGCTTGCAGAACCAGCTGCGGATCGACGTGCCCGGAACTGGGATTGCATTTACCATTCCCATGAGCAGCATTGGCGGCAAACGGGAATTGGGATTTCTCATTCAGGGACAGGAGTTTGTAAGAGAGGAGGAAGGTACATTGAAAGAGACAAAGCATGAACTGATCGTGGCAATTGCCAATTACGGATATAACACCCAGGTGATGAAAGCAGCAGAGGAGGGTGGCGCAACCGGCGGTACCGTTCTTCATGGAAAAGGGGTAGGAATGAAGCGCGCCGAACAGTTTCTTGGCGTTTCCCTGGTTTCCGAAAAAGAGGTGATCTTCATTGTGGCAAAATCAGAACAGAAAAATGCCATTATGAGTGCTATCATGGAAAAAGCCGGTCTCACCTCCAAAGCAGGAACCATCGTATTTTCCCTCCCCGTAACCAGCACAGCCGGGCTGCGGATCCTGGAAGATGAGGAAGAAAATTCGTAAACTCCACTTTTTTACGTGGAGAAGTCATGGAAATATTTGCAGATTGGTGATGCTTTTGCATTCTGAGATTATAGTAATAAAATTATGGTGACCGCTTTACAATAGAATAGAACTTATTTTTGAGGAGACATCCTATGCTTGGAAAGGCAATAAGAAAGGCGGTTTTACCTATTTTGCTGGCCAGTCTCATGGTGGGAACTGGCTGTCGGATTGTATATGGGAAAGCAGATATATCGTTGAATGAAAGGGCAGAAAATTTTACAAGTGATAATACCGCTGCATCCCCGGAAGAACAAGAAAAAACCACGGAGCCAGCAGCACCTGATGATGCGCTTGTGCAGGCACCTTCTGCTCTTTTAATGGAGGCCAGTACAGGCACTGTAATTTACGAAAAAGATTCGGATACCAGGCGAAGTCCAGCGAGTATTACAAAGATTATGACGTTAATCCTGATTTTCGATGCGTTGGAGAATGGTACACTGAAAATGGATGATCTGGTAACCACCAGTGCCTATGCGAAATCTATGGGTGGCTCCCAGGTATTTCTGGAGGAAGGAGAAACCCAGGACGTGGAGACTATGATCAAGTGCATTGTGATCGCCTCTGGAAATGACGCCAGTGTAGCAATGGCAGAGCATATTGGAGGCAGCGAGCAGGAATTTGTGCGGCAGATGAATGAGCGGGCAGCAGGGCTTGGAATGGAGAATACCCATTTTGTAGACTGCTGTGGATTGACAGAATCCACAGATCACTACACAACTGTCCGGGACATTGCCATTATGAGCCGGGAGCTGATCACCAAATATCCGAAGATCCTGGAGTACTCTTCTATATGGATGGAAAATATTACTCATGTGACCAGACAAGGCTCCAAAGAGTTTTGCTTAACGAACACTAACAAACTCCTTCGAAGCTACGACGGATGCATCGGTCTGAAAACTGGAAGTACCAGTCTGGCAAAGTATTGCGTATCTGCTGTGGCGTCCCGAAATAACATTACCTTGATTTCTGTAGTTATGGCAGCACCCGATTACAAAGTTCGTTTCAAGGACGCCGCTGCCATGCTGAACTACGGTTTTTCAAAATGCAGCTTTTACACGGATGAAAATCCCGAAAAGCTTCCCCAGATAGAGGTCCGAAAAGGAACCAAACCTACTACAGAAATAAAATATGAAAAGAACTTCCAGTATCTGAGCACCGACGGCAAAACCATAGGCGAAGTGGAACGGAAACTGAATCTGGAAACTCAGGTCCAGGCGCCTGTAAAAGAAGGCGATGTTGCCGGTACCCTGGAGTATTACCAGAATGGACAAAAGCTTGGAGAGGTGAACATTCTTTTTTCTGAAACTATAGAAAAAGCAACCTATAAAAACTGTCTGGAAAAGCTATTAAAGCTATTGTAAAGAACGTAGTATGGCAGGAGAACCTGATTTTCACCTTTGCCCCTAAAAAGTTACTGTTCACTGGTAACGTTCCGCGAGGCGTTTTTTGTGAACAAAGTTCACAGAAAACCCGAGAATTGCGGCGCGAAATCATGCGAATGCATGATTTCTGTGCATCGCGAAGCGCGTTACTGTGAACGGAGTGAACAGTAACCCTAAAAATAGTTATACAAATTACAGAAGCATTTTGACAAAACAGTCCTCATCGGTTTATAATAAACTCTGTATGAAAATTTTTGCTGATGTCTTACAAAAATATAGCAGCAAAAGCGGAGGAGAATCATATGAAACAAGAGAAAAAACAGCCTGGCAGATTAAAGATGCTTGCAGGCTATTATAAACCATATAAGGGACTGTTTTTTGCAGATCTTTTTTTTGCATTCCTTGGGGCAGCAGTGACACTTGTCATTCCACTGATGGTTCGTTATATTATGAATTCCATAAGTGAAATGCCAGCGGCTGAAGCGAAGACCATGATTTTGAAAATCGGGGTGGGAATGCTGGTATTGATCCTGGTGCAGCTTGGAAGCCGTTATTTTATCACCTATTATGGACATATGATGGGTGCTTATATTGAGCATGATATGCGAAACGAGATATTCAGCCATTACCAGAAGCTCTCTTTTGCATTTTATGATAATCAGAAGGTCGGCCAGCTTCTTTCCAGGATCACAAGTGATCTTTTTGATATTACAGAGCTTCTCCACCATGGACCGGAGGATATTCTGATCTCAGTGATCAAGCTGTTCGGAGCACTGATCATTCTTATGAATGTAAAGCCGCAGATGGCGCTGCTGTGTTTTGCAGTTGTAATTATTATGCTGATCTATGCACTGATTTATAATAAAAAGATGAAAAGTGCATTTAAGGAAAACCGTGTGCGCATGGGCGAGATCAACAGCCAGATCGAGGACAGTCTTTCCGGAATCCGTGTGGTAAAATCTTTTGGAAATGAGAAGCGTGAGATTGAGAAATTCCGTAAAGGAAATGAGCGTTTTGTGGATTCCAAGCGTGTGACTTACCGCTATATGGCAGGTTATCATGCAGGCATGGATGCGTTTACCACGCTGATCACAGTTACTGCACTGGTTTCCGGAGCCATGTTCTTGGCAGCAGGAGATTTAAGCGCCACAGATCTTGTGACCTTTCTTTTGTATATTAACAATTTTACAGAGCCGGTTACCAAGCTGGTAAACTTTACCGAGCAGTTCCAGAACGGCTACAGTGGTTATGACCGCTTCCTGGAAATGATGTCCATTGCGCCGGATATTGAGGATGCGCCGGATGCCGTTTCTATGGATCATGTAAAAGGAGATATCCGTTTCGAAAATGTTTCTTTCCACTATGAAGACCACAATGAGAAAGTGCTTTCTAACGTAAATCTGGAAGTGAAGCCCGGTGACTATGTTGCCCTTGTAGGCACCTCTGGAGCTGGAAAGACTACCCTTTGCAGTCTGATCCCCAGATTTTATGATGTTTCATCTGGTGCCATTTATCTGGATGGAAAAGATATCCGAAAGATCAAACTGAAGGATCTTCGTAATCAGATTGGAATTGTGCAGCAGGATGTATACCTGTTTGCAGGAAACATTATGGAAAATATCAGATATGGCCGTCCGGACGCTACCGACGAGGAAGTCATCCGCGCAGCCAAGCTTGCCAATGCTCATGATTTTATTATGGAAATGCCGGATAACTATGGCACAGACATTGGACAGCGTGGCGTGAAGCTTTCCGGAGGACAGAAACAGCGTCTTTCCATTGCGAGAGCGTTTCTGAAGAATCCGCCGATCCTGATCTTTGATGAGGCAACATCCGCCCTGGATAACGAAAGTGAGAAGGTAGTGCAGCAATCTCTGGAACGTCTTGCCAAAGACCGAACCACCTTCGTGATCGCCCATCGTCTTTCCACGATCCGCAATGCCAGAAGGATCCTGGTGCTGACCGAAGATGGAATTGCAGAAGAAGGTACACATCAGGAGCTGATGGAGAAGGACGGCGTATATGCGAAACTTTGCAAAGCCGGATTGTGATCGTAAACAGCAATTATATGCGAAAGGATGAATTGCAGAATGAAAGAAATAAGAACCGAAGACGCAGCAGGCCAGATCCTCTGCCATGATATTACACAGATTATAAAGGATGAGAAGAAAGGCGTTCTGTTTTCCAAAGGACATATTGTGAAAGAAGAGGACATTCCGCTGCTCCTTTCTGTTGGAAAAGAACATCTTTTTGTGTGGGAAAAGAAAGAGGGAATTCTTCATGAAAATGAGGGCGCTGATATTTTGTATAAAATCTGTGCAGGAGATTCCATGCATGGAACTGATGTGAAAGAAGGCAAGATCGAACTGGTAGCAGACGAGGACGGAGTTCTGAAAATCCGCAGAGATGCCCTTCTGGCAGTGAATTCTCTGGGGGAGATGATGATTGCTTCCCGCCATGGGGACTTCCCGGTAAAAAAAGGAGATAAACTGGCTGGCACCAGGATCATCCCTCTTGTAATCGAAAAAGAAAAAATGGACAGAGCTGTGGAAGCCGCTGGCCCGGAACCGATTTTTTCCATTCTTCCCTATCATTTTAAAAAGGTTGGAATCGTTACAACTGGAAGCGAGGTAAAAAAAGGTCTGATTCAGGATACTTTTACCCCTGTATTAAAAGAAAAGCTTTCTGAGTACCCCACTGAGGTGATCGGTCAGACGACTCCAGGAGATGACAAGGCACAGATCACAGACGACATTATGGAATTTATTAACCAGGGTGCAGACATGGTAGTCTGCAGCGGCGGTATGAGTGTGGATCCAGATGACCGTACACCTGGAGGAATCCGTGATACAGGAGCCAGAGTTGTTACTTACGGTGCACCGGTACTGCCAGGAGCCATGCTTCTCATCGCTTACTATGAGAAAGAGGGCAAATGCATCCCAATCCTTGGGCTTCCTGGATGTGTCATGTATGCGAAGCGTACTGTATTTGACCTGGTTCTGCCAAGAATCATGGCAGACGATGAAATTTTCCCGGAAGAAGTTGCTGCATACGGAGAAGGCGGTCTCTGCCTGAGCTGCAAAGTCTGTACCTTCCCCAATTGTGGATTTGGAAAGTAAGCAGGGCCTGGGGCGTGCAGATTGCAGAAGGCCTTTTTCAAACACGCTCTGGAAATTACAAAGTATTTAAGGAGATTTATGGAAAAATTTCGAACTGTAACCTATGAAGTCCATAACCCGAAAATAAAAAAAAGCGTGCGCTTTGCTGTTCTTGCAGACCTTCACGGAAGCATTTTCGGCGAAGAGAACAGTGCTTTGCTGAAAAAAATCCAGGAAAATGACCCCGATGCCATTCTTCTTGCCGGAGACATGGTGGTCCGGATGGATCCTTCCACCCTGGAAACTGCCAGAAAACTGCTTTGTACACTGGCGAAGAACTTCCCCATCTTTTACGCCATGGGAAACCACGAAACCAAAATGAAAGCCAAAGGGCACCTTTATCGGAATGAGTACCTGAAATATCAGGCAGAGTTGAAACAAAAAGGAATCTGTTTTCTGGCAAATGAGAAGAGCAAAGTTGTTCTGGCTGGCAATTCCTTTGTGGTAAATGGACTGGAACTTCCACTGGAATACTATCACAAGCCTTTTTCCCCGAAGCTAACTTCTGAAAAAATGGAAGAGCTTATGGGAAAGCCAGATCCGGAAGCCATAAATATTCTTCTTGCCCATAACCCAAAATATGGCAGAACCTATTTCCACTGGGGGGCAGACCTGATTCTGTCTGGACATTACCATGGCGGTGTGCTCCGTTTTTCCAGACATGTGGGAGCCATCAGTTCCCAGTTTATACCTTTTCCAAAATACTGTTGCGGCGATTTTTACAAAAATGGCAAATGTATGATCGTAAGTGCAGGCCTTGGGGAACACACAGTGCCTCTTCGGATCCATAATCCAAGAGAGCTGATTTTTATAGAAATGAAACCGTAAGGGAGAGAGGAAAGCGCATGGCAATTCCCGTAAAACTGAATGTTTTTGAAGGACCGCTTGATCTGCTCCTTCACCTTATTGATAAAAATAAAATTGATATTTATGATATACCGATTGTGGAGATTACGGATCAGTATATGGAATACATTCACGCTATGGAAAAAGAAGATCTTGGAGTTATGAGTGAGTTTATGGTCATGGCAGCCACACTTCTGGATATCAAGTGCCGGATGCTTCTTCCAAAAGAAATCAATGAAGAAGGAGAAGAGGAGGACCCCAGAGCGGAACTGGTTCAGAAACTTCTGGAATATAAGATGTATAAATATATGTCTTATGAGCTGAAGGACAAAATGGACGATGCCAGCGGCGTTTATTTCCGTGAGCCGGATGTGCCAAGGGAGGTGCTTCAGTATCGGGAGCCAGTGGATCCCTCAGAACTTCTGGCTGGTCTTACTCTTGAGAAATTAAACGCCATTTACCAGTCGATCATCAGGCGGCAGGACGACAGACGGGACCCTATCCGAAGTCAGTTTGGAAAAATCGAGAAGGAAGAAGTCAGTCTTTCTGATAAAATGCTGGAGATGAAAGAATTTGCAAAGACTCACAGGAAATTCAGTTTTCGGGATCTGTTGAAAAAGCAGTGCTCCAAAGTACAGGTAATCGTTACCTTCCTTTCCGTGCTGGAACTGATAAAAATGGGACACATTCATGTGGTTCAGGAAGAGATTTTTGATGACATTCAGATCAATGTTGTGACAGAGCCGGAAACCTGGAAGAATCTGACAGAATTTGCAGAGGAAGAAGGATAGTGTATGGAAATTAAACGATTAGAAGGTGCCGTTGAGGCAATCCTGTTTGCGATGGGTGAATCTGTGGAATTAGGTCAGATTGCGAAAGCAATCCAGCAGGATAAGCCAACTACAGAAAAACTACTCCATAATCTGATGGATAAATATAAGGATGAGGGAAGGGGAATCCAGATCATTGAGCTGGAGGGCTCTTATCAGCTGTGCACCAAACGGGATTACTATGGCTGTCTGATCCGGATTGCCATGCAGCCTAAGAAACCTGCCCTTACAGATGTTATGCTGGAAACGCTGTCTATTATAGCCTATAAGCAGCCTGTGACAAAAGCTGAGATTGAAAAGATCCGGGGAGTAAAAAGCGATCATGCAGTAAATAAGCTGGTTGAGTATAATCTGGTAAAGGAGCTTGGGCGTCTTGATGCACCTGGACGGCCGATCCTTTTCGGCACTACAGAAGAATTTCTTCGCACATTTGGTGTTCAGGGTCTGGAAGAGCTGCCGGCTGTGGATCCGGTAAAAATGGCGGATTTTAAGGCTGAGGCAGAAGAGGAAGTACAGCTGAAGCTGGATATATAAGACAGGACAAGTAAGCCACAGATAAACTGCAGACGATATAACAGAACAAGTAAGCCCGGATAAACTGCAGACAATGAAACAGGACAAGTAAGCCGCAGATAAACTGCAGGCGATAAGACAGGAGAGAAAAAATGCCCACAACATATGCACATGATTTGTTTGGTCAGAAAGTATACAGGCAATTGCCCGATCAAGTGAAAGAAATTATTCGGAAAAACGGTGAACTGTATCGGATCGGTCTTCACGGACCGGATATTTTCTTCTATTATTTTATTTTTAAGAATCACGTAAGCAGTGTAGGATACCGTATGCACAAAGAAAAAGCCCGGGCATTTTTTACCCAGGGAATGGCGCAGGTCAGAGAGACTGGTGATGAGGCACTTCTTGCCTATCTTCTTGGCTTTGGCTGTCATTATCTTCTGGACTCTTCCTGTCATCCTTTTGTAAATGAAATGAATGATAAGGGCAGGATTTCCCACAGCCTTCTGGAAATTGAATTTGACCGCTTCCTTATGGAAGAAAATGGGAAAAATCCATATGCCTTTTATCCTTCTGATTGTATCAAAGCAAAACGCAAAAATGCAGCGGAAATCCACAAGGCTTTTCCTCTTGTAAAAACAGGAGATATTCTTCTGAGCCTTAAACTGATGAAATTTATGACAAATCTGCTGGTATGTGACGATGGCGGGACGAGACGGGCGCGTCTGTCGAAGCTTTCCAGCCTTGGAGGAAGAAGAGCACAGTCTGCTTTGATCGATCACTATATGATGGCTCAGCCGGCAGGTGGCAGCAGGGAACCTGTGGAACAGCTGAATACATTGTTTGAAAAAGAGGTGAAAGAGGCACCGGCAGAATTGCTGGAGCTGTATCAGCTTTCCCAGGAGGACATGCTGTTGTCTGAGCGATGGAATCTGACTTACAATGGTTAGCTGTGATATACAAACTGAAAATTGAACCAATTTCAGGGACAGGTATTTTGTAAGATACCTGTTCTTTTTATCAGGCAAAACTTGTAGAGTGAGCTTTGCATAGTTTGGGACAGGTCCGCGTAAAATACTATAAACGGAATGTGGGGTGGACTATGAAAAGCAGATACAGATTCTTTTGTTTTACACTGACTTTTGTACTTGTTTTATGCACTGCTGCCCAGGTGTCAGGAAGCACTGGCACAGATGAAAAAAAGACTGTCAGTTCCATTGTGCAGATGATACCGGCAGCTGTTGATATGAAAGAAACAGACGGACCTGGAAATCTCTATGCCTTATCCGCAGTTCTTATGGATGGGGATTCTGGCCGGGTACTGTACGAAAAAGAGGGCTATACAGCTCGCCCGAATGCCAGTACCACAAAGGTAATGACCTGTATCCTTGCCTTGGAAAAGGGCTCCGGTGATGATTATGTAATGGTGTCAGAAAATGCGGCCTCTCAACCAGAAGTAAAGCTGAATTTAAAGGAAGGGGAGCAGTATTACCTGGAAGATCTTCTTTATTCTTTAATGTTGAAAAGCCATAATGATACGGCTGTGGCAATTGCTGAATACATTGGCGGTTCTGTGGAAGGGTTTGCAAAAATGATGAATGCAAAAGCAAAGGAGATTGGCTGCACGAACACTCATTTTGTTACGCCGAACGGTCTTGACAGTGCAGATGCAGGAGGCATTCATCAGACTACCGCAAGAGATCTGGCTTTGATCATGAGCTATGCTGTGAAAAATAAAGCATTTCTTCATATCACACAGACCAGGGATTATTCTTTTTCTGATATTACAGGAAAACGTCAGTTTTCCGTCCATAATGCAAATGCATTTCTTGATATGACTTCGGACGCCATTTCAGGAAAAACAGGTTTTACAGGAAATGCGGGTTATTGTTATGTGGCAGCCTGTGAAAATGAGAAAAGAAAATTTATTATTTCCCTTCTTGGCTGCGGCTGGCCGAATAATAAGACATATAAATGGAAAGATGCCATGAAACTGCTGGAATATGGCAAAGCAAATTTTCACAAGGAAACCTATTGGCAGGAGCCGGAGATTCCGGCTATACCAGTAAAGGATGGGACTGACGAAAGCAGCGGGAAAGAATCTGGTAAGGAAAACCAGGAAAATTCCGGGAGAATTTTCACAGAAACTGGGACAGGTTTCGCAGATGTATATATAAATGGCCAGATTCAGGCATCTGATTCTGACAAAAAGAAACAGATCCTTCTGAAAGAAGGGGAAAAGATTACCTGCCATCTGCGTATTGAGAAAAATTTGACAGCACCTGTGAAAAAGGGGCAGAAAATTGGTCAGGTCACTTTTTGTCTTGGAGAACTTGTCCTGGATAACTATTTTGTGACAGCAGATCGCAATATTGTCAAAATCACCTATTTATGGTGCGCAAACAAGGTGTTTCATGACTTTTTTCACTAAAAAGCCTGACGGAATATGTATGATATATAAAAAAATCCCCCGAAAATCGAGGGATTTTTTTGCATAAAAACACGGAAAACTATTGAAAAATTGTGTGAAAAAATGTACAATTAGAATCGGCAGAATTTTTGGTTATACTTTTAAATTATTATAAAATGGAGGGCAAGAAAGAATGAGTAACGCAACACAAAGTTTAGCGGGCACAAGAATCACTTCTTTGCTTGACGCGAACAGTTTTGTTGAGATCGGCCAAAGTGTAACAGCCAGAAATACAGATTTCAACATGACTGAGAAAAAAGCACCTTCAGACGGTGTTATTACCGGATATGGTGTAATCGATGGAAATCTGGTGTATGTGTACAGCCAGGATGTTTCCGTACTGAACGGAACCGTTGGTGAAATGCATGCCAAGAAGATTACCAGACTTTATGATATGGCTATGAAGACCGGTGCTCCGGTGATCGGCCTGATCGATTGTGCAGGTCTCCGTCTTCAGGAGGCAACTGACGCACTGGAAGCATTCGGTGAAATTTATATGAAACAGACTCTGGCATCCGGACTGATCCCACAGATCACAGGTATCTTCGGTACCTGCGGTGGTGGTATGGCACTTGTACCGGCACTGACAGACTTCACATTTGTTGAAGAGAAGAAAGGCAAACTGTTTGTAAACACCCCGAACGCCCTTGAAGGCAACCACGTTTCCAAATGTGACACATCCTCAGCCAGATTCCAGAGCGAAGAGACAGGTCTTGTAGACGGAATCGGCACTGAGGACGAGATCCTTGGAAAAATCCGTGAACTCGTAACATATCTGCCATCTAACTGCGAAGACACTGATTCTTACATGGAGTGCACAGACGACCTGAACCGTGTATGCGAGGATATTGAGAACTGCACAGGTGACACAGCCATTGCACTTTCCAGAATCGCTGATAACGGACAGTTCTTCGAGGTAAAAGCTGACTACGGCAAGAGCGTTGCTGTTGGATTTATCAGACTGAACGGCGCTACTGTTGGTGCTGTTGCAAACAGAAGCGAGAGCTATGATGCAGAAGGCAAAAAGGTATGGGAGTCTGATGGAACCCTTAGTGCACGCGGTGCAAGAAAAGCAGCAGAGTTCGTAAAATTCTGTGACGCTTTCGAGATCCCGGTACTTACTCTTACAAATGTAAACGGCTTCAAGGCTACTGTATGTGGCGAGAAGATGATGGCGAAATCTGTTGGAACACTGGTTCATGCATTTGCAGATGCTACTGTTCCGAAGGTTAACGTTGTGATCGGCAAAGCATTTGGAACCGCTTACACAGCTATGAACAGCAAAGCAATCGGTGCAGACATGGTATATGCATGGGAGAACGCAGAGATCGGTATGATGGATGCTGACCTTGCAGCCAAGATCATGTATGCAGGCGATGACGCAGCAGCTCTTACTGAGAAAGCAGCTGAGTACAGAGAACTTCAGAACTCTGTTTCCTCTGCAGCAGCAAGAGGATATGTTGACACCATTATCAGCCCGGCTGATACAAGAAAATATGTGATCGGTGCATTTGAAATGCTGTTCACAAAAAGGGAAGAACGTCCGTCCAAGAAACACGGCACGGTCTAAGCGAGGTGGAGCATATGAAACAGATTTTTAAGAAAGTATCCTCCCTTTGCACAGTACTTCTCATGATGGCAGTTCTCACTCTTACCGGAGTATCCTCCGTATGGGCAGCTGATGAGGTAGATGACACGGTAAAGCAGACCCTGGTCACTACCGCTGAGGGACTTACCGATACCATCATTGCTCTCAGTGACGAAGATATTGAGAATTATACCAAGTCATCTGATGAGTTTACTGTTGGTGCAATGACTGCATGGGCAGGCTCCAAGGATGAAGTTGGGGCTTTAAAGGAGAGAACCGGAGAGACAGAGGTGAAGGCTTCTGACGATGGATATACCGTTACTGTACCGGTCTCCTTTGAGAAAGCAGATGCAAATTTCGTTTATATTTTCGATGCTTCTACAGGAGCACCTACATCCCTTACTGTTGATGTACAGTACTCCATGGCTGAGACCTTAAGAAGAGCTGTTATGAATACTATCATGGGTATTGCGATCGTATTCATCGTTCTTATTTTCCTAAGCTTCCTGATCTATCTGTTCAGATTCATCCCGAATCCGGAAGCAAAGAAAAAAGCTCAGGCAGCAGCCCCTGCACCTGCTCCGGTGGCAGCACCAGTAGAAGTTGCAGAAGCAGACGATACAGAACTGATCGCGGTTATCGCAGCAGCAATTGCAGCAGCTGAGGGAACCACTACAGATG
The DNA here is from genome assembly GCF_040908885.1 of Ruminococcus sp. RTP21358st1_G6_RTP21358_211008. NCBI lineage: Bacteria > Bacillati > Bacillota > Clostridia > Eubacteriales > Oscillospiraceae > Ruminococcus > Ruminococcus sp. RTP21358st1_G6_RTP21358_211008. The sequence continues at coordinate 140,978 of NZ_JBDGDM010000002.1, read as the reverse complement.
GATTCGTTGTACGTTCCATCCGCAAAATCAATCGTAAAAAGAGATAAATACAGGAGGATCCTAAAATGAAAAGTTATACAATTACCGTTAACGGAACAGCATATGAAGTAACTGTTGAAGAGACAGGAAGCGTTTCTGCACCAGCAGCTGCAGCTCCTGCAGCTGCACCGAAGGCAGCACCTGCACCGAAGGCAGCTCCGAAGGCAGCAGCCGGAGCAGGCGCAGTTAAGGTTGCAGCTTCCGTACCTGGAAAGGTTCTGAAAATCGCAGCAAGCGTTGGACAGGCTGTAAAAGCCGGAGACAACATTGTAATCCTGGAATCCATGAAGATGGAGATCCCGGTTGTAGCTCCTCAGGACGGAACCGTTGCAAGCATTGATGTTGCAGAAGGTGCCTCTGTAGAAAATGGAGATACCCTGGCAACAATGAACTAAGTCGGGAGGTAATAGGATGTCTTACGTAGCAGACACTTTGTCCAACCTGATCCATCAGACTGCTTTTTTTAACCTGACATGGGGAAACTACCTGATGATCGTGGTTGCTTGTGTATTCTTATATCTTGCCATTGCAAAGGGATTTGAGCCTCTTCTGCTTGTTCCCATTGCATTTGGTATGCTCCTTGTTAATATTTATCCGGACATTATGGCAAATCCGGAAGACATGTCCAACGGTGTTGGTGGTCTTCTTCATTACTTCTACATCCTTGATGAGTGGAGTATTCTTCCTTCCCTTATCTTTATGGGTGTAGGTGCTATGACAGACTTTGGTCCGCTGATCGCGAATCCGAAGAGCTTCCTGATGGGTGCTGCAGCACAGCTCGGTATCTATATGGCTTACTTCCTTGCAATCTTCCTTGGATTCAACGGAAAAGCAGCAGCAGCAATCTCCATTATCGGTGGTGCAGATGGCCCGACCTCCATTTTCCTTGCAGGTAAGCTTGGTCAGACTGCTCTTATGGGACCGATCGCCGTGGCTGCATATTCTTATATGTCACTGGTTCCGATCATCCAGCCTCCGATCATGAAACTGTTTACCACTGAGAAAGAGCGTAAGATCAAGATGGAGCAGCTTCGTCCTGTATCCAAGCTTGAGAAGATCCTCTTCCCGATCGTAATCACAATCGTTGTCTGCATGATCCTTCCGACAACAGCTCCTCTGGTTGGTATGCTTATGCTTGGTAACCTGTTCAGAGAGTGCGGCGTTGTAAAACAGCTTACAGAGACAGCTTCCAATGCACTTATGTACATCGTAGTTATCCTTCTTGGTACATCTGTTGGTGCTTCCACAAGTGCAGAGGCATTCCTGAATGTGGATACTTTGAAGATTGTTGTATTAGGTCTTGTGGCATTTGCATGTGGTACTTTCGGCGGTGTTATGCTCGGAAAGGTTATGTGCAAGCTTACAGGCGGCAAGATCAATCCGCTTATTGGTTCCGCCGGTGTATCTGCGGTACCTATGGCAGCCCGTGTTTCCCAGAAGGTTGGTGCTGAGGCAGATCCTACCAACTTCCTTCTGATGCATGCAATGGGACCAAACGTTGCCGGTGTTATCGGTACAGCCGTTGCTGCCGGAGCATTTATGGCTATTTACGGAATCTAATAATGATACCAGAAATTCGGATTTTTCCCGGCTTTCTATAGTGAAACCGGGAAGTCCGGATGAACTAAATAAATAAGGAGAACAATTATGGCAGAAATTGAAAAAAAACCTGTTAAAATTGTGGAAACCATTCTGCGTGATGCACATCAGTCCCTGATTGCAACCCGTATGACAACAGAGCAGATGCTTCCAATCGTTGATAAACTTGATAAAGTAGGCTACCATGCAGTTGAGTGCTGGGGCGGTGCTACTTTCGATGCAAGCCTTCGTTTCCTTCATGAGGATCCGTGGGAAAGACTTCGTAAATTACGTGCAGGATTCAAGAACACAAAGCTGCAGATGCTTTTCCGTGGCCAGAACATTCTTGGATATCGTCCATACGCTGATGATGTAGTAGAGTATTTTGTTCAGAAATCTCTGTCAAATGGTATCGATATCATCCGTATTTTCGACTGTATGAATGACCTTCGTAACCTTCAGACTGCTGTACATGCTGCAAACAAAGAGCATGGCCATGCACAGGTTGCTCTTTCCTATACACTTGGTGATGCGTATACTCTTGAGTACTGGACAAGCATTGCGAAACGTATCGAGGAAATGGGTGCAGACTCTATCTGTATCAAAGATATGGCCGGCCTTCTTCTTCCATATAAGGCAACTGAGCTTGTTACAGCCCTGAAAGAGACTGTTAAGATCCCGATCGATCTTCATACACATTACACCTCTGGTGTAGCTTCCATGACTTACTTAAAAGCTGTTGAAGCTGGTGTTGATATCATCGATACTGCAATGTCTCCATTTGCACTGGGTACTTCCCAGCCTGCAACTGAGGTTATGGTTGAGACCTTCAAAGGCACTCCATATGATACTGGATTTGATCAGCAGCTTCTTGCTGAGATCGCAGACTACTTCCGTCCAATGCGTGACGAGGCTCTTGAGAGCGGCCTTCTGAATCCGAAGAACCTTGGCGTAAACATCAAGACTCTTCTGTATCAGGTACCAGGTGGTATGTTATCCAACCTTACTTCCCAGCTGAAAGAGCAGCATGCAGAAGACAAGTTCTATGATGTTCTTGAGGAAGTTCCGCGTGTACGTAAAGACCTTGGTGAGCCGCCGCTTGTTACTCCGTCTTCCCAGATCGTTGGTACACAGGCTGTATTTAACGTTCTCATGGGCGAGAGATACAAGATGGTTACCAAAGAGACAAAAGATGTTCTCAGCGGAAAATATGGTGCTACAGCAAAACCATTCAATCCAGAAGTTCAGAAGAAATGTATCGGTGACACACAGCCGATCACATGCCGCCCGGCAGATCTTCTTGAGAATGAGCTGGGCAAACTTGAAGGCGAGATGGCACAGTATAAAGAGCAGGATGAGGACGTTCTGTCCTATGCACTGTTCCCACAGGTTGCTACTGACTTCTTCAAGTATCGTCAGGCTCAGGAGAAAAAGGTGGATGAGACGGTTGCTGATACCAAAAACGGAGCATATCCGGTTTAATCAGTGAGGAATAATTTGTCAGTGTCTGGCCTATAGACACTTTGCTGACAAAAATAATGAAAGACACGTGCAGAGAAGCCTTTTGCACGTGTCTTTTTGAAAAATATAAGTAAAATTTGTGTAACTTTCGGTAGTTACTGAATAGTTGCAAATCTGTTTTATGAAAGGTATGTAAATGAGTAAAATACTGATCATAGGCGGCGGTGCTGCCGGAATGATGGCCGGTGTTTATCTGGCAAGGGCAGGACATGAGGTCCACATCCTGGAGAAAAACGAGAAACTTGGAAAGAAAGTGTATATTACAGGAAAAGGCAGATGCAATGTTACAAATAACTGTGACACGGAAGAACTGTTCCGGGCAGTTATGTCTAACCCGAAATTCCTGTACAGTGCTTTCTATTCTTTCACGCCCCAGGATGTAATGGAATTCTTTGAAGAAGCGGGAGTTCCACTGAAGACAGAGAGAGGCAACCGGGTTTTCCCTGTGTCTGACCATTCTTCAGATATTATCCGCGGTCTGGAACGGGAACTTAAGAAAGCTGGTGCCCATATCCATCTTCGCACAGAGGTGAAAACGGTGAAGGTCAGTCCCTATGAGGAACCGGACGTGGATGAGAAAAAGGCACATCACAGCCGGGTAACAGGTGTAGAACTGGCAGATGGAAGTTTTATGGAGGGCGATCATGTTCTGGTTGCCACTGGAGGGCTTTCCTATCAGTCAACAGGCTCTACAGGTGATGGCTATCGCTTTGCAGAGGAAACCGGCCATAAAGTAAAGGAGCTTTCTCCGTCACTGGTTCCTCTTAAGACAAAAGAGGATTATATCCCAAGACTTCAGGGACTTTCCTTAAAAAACACCGAACTTACGATTAAGTCAGGCAAAAAGGTGCTCTTCCGGGATTTTGGTGAGATGATGTTCACCCACTTTGGCGTGACAGGCCCCATGATTTTATCTGCAAGCGCACATATTGGCAAACAACTGCAGAAATCCGGAGAATTGAATGCTTATCTGGATCTGAAGCCTGCCCTTACCATGGAACAGCTGGATGCCAGGATTCTGCGGGAATTTGAGGCAGGACAGAATAAACAGTTTAAGAATGTGATCGGCGTACTTTTTCCATCATCCCTTACACCTGTCATGCTGGAACTGGGTGGTATTTCTCCGGAAAAAAAGATACACGATATTTCCAGGGAAGAAAGAATTCACTTTGAAGAACTGGTGAAAGCTTTCCCATTTACCATCAATGGAATGGGAGAATATAAAGAAGCAGTTATTACAAGAGGCGGTGTTTCTGTGAAGGACATTCAGCCGGGAACTATGGAATCCCGAAAGGTAAAAAATCTCTATTTTATTGGAGAAGTGCTTGACCTGGATGCGGTAACCGGTGGCTATAATCTTCAGATTGCCTGGTCAACTGCGTATCTGGCAGCCATGGCATTGAAAAATGGATGAAAATCTGTTATAAATGTAAGAAGTGAAAAAACTGCGATTTAAGAGGAGGTAACAGAGAAAATGGGATGTAACATTGCCATTGACGGGCCGGCAGGAGCAGGCAAAAGCACAATTGCAAAGAGAGTGGCAAAGGAGCTGTCTTTTATCTATGTAGATACAGGCGCTATGTACCGCGCCGTAGCACTTTATCTGCTGAGAAATGAAATTGACGGAACAGATGCGGAAGCAGTTGCAGATAACTGTCAGAGCGCTGAGGTTTCCATTCGATATGAAAATGGAGAGCAGGTTGTAATTCTTAACGGTGAGAATGTAAATCAGTATATCCGTACGGAAGAGGTTGGAAACATGGCATCCAAAACATCTGCAAACCCGGCGGTAAGGGCACATCTTCTCAATCTTCAGAGAAATCTGGCAGCAAAGAACGATGTTGTAATGGATGGCAGGGATATTGGAACTGTAATTCTTCCGGACGCACAGGTGAAGATTTATCTTACTGCCAGCGTGGAGACAAGGGCTAAGAGACGTTATGATGAATATCTTGGAAAGGGCGAGAGCGCTGATCTTGAAGAAATCAAGAAGGACATTGAGAAACGTGATCATCAGGATATGACAAGAGAAATTTCTCCTCTTCGCCAGGCTGAGGATGCAGTGCTTGTGGATTCTTCTCTTATGAACATTGAGGAAGTGGTAGCTGCGATCCTTGGAATTTACAAAGATAAGGTGGAATAAACCATGGAAGTAAAAGTTGCAAAAACAGCAGGCTTTTGCTTTGGCGTGCAGCGTGCAGTGGATAAGGTATATGAACTGATCGACAGCTGCCAGGACAGGCTTTTTACCCTGGGCCCCATCATCCATAATGAAGAAGTGGTAAATGATCTGGAAAAGAAAGGTGTCCGTGTTGCTTCAGAAGAAGAACTGAAAACTCTTCCAAAGGGCAGCACCGTAGTGATCCGCTCACACGGTGTTGGAAAAAAAGTCTACGATCAGCTGAAAGAGTGCGGTCTTTCCTATGTGGACGTGACCTGTCCTTTTGTCCTGAAGATCCACCGAATTGTGGAAAAGGAGAGCAAAGCCGGTTCCCATATCGTGATCATTGGAGATCCGGATCATCCTGAGGTTGTGGGAATCTGCGGCTGGTGTATAGGATCCTATACTGTGATCTGCACCAAACAGGACGCACTGGATTTCGTGCCTCCGGAAAGCAAAAATGTGTGTATTGTGTCTCAGACAACATTTAATTATAATAAATTTAAAGATTTAGTTGAAATTCTTTCAAAAAAGAGGTATGATAATACTGTTTTAAATATTCTTAATATTTTAAACACTATTTGTAATGCTACCGAAGAACGGCAGAGAGAAGCAAAGAGCATAGCCGGAGAGGTAGACACTATGTTAGTCGTAGGAGGCCGACATAGTTCCAATACTCAAAAGCTGTTTGAAATATGTAAAAAGGAATGTGAAAATACTTACTATATACAAACACCTGTAGACTTGGATTCAGATATGTTCCAATGCAGTAGTTATGTAGGTATTACAGCAGGGGCTTCAACCCCAAAGAAAATTATTGAGGAGGTTCAAGAACATGTCAGAATTAAGTTTTGAACAGATGCTGGAAGATTCCGTAAAAACAATCAGAAATGGAGAAATCGTACAGGGAAAGGTCATCGATGTGAAAGAAGATGAAATTATCCTGAATATTGGCTATAAAGCTGATGGTATTATCACCAAGAGTGAATATAGCAATGATCCTTCCGTAGTACTCACAGACGCTGTACATGTAGGTGACTCCATGGAAGCCAAAGTGCTTAAGGTAAACGATGGCGAAGGCCAGGTTATCTTAACCTACAAGAGACTTGCTGCAGAGAAAGGCAATAAACGCCTTGAGGAAGCATTCGAGAATCAGGAAGTATTAAAAGCTCCTGTAACTCAGGTACTTGACGGTGGATTATGTGTTAACGTTGAGGAGACACGTGTATTCATTCCTGCAAGCCTTGTTTCCGACACATATGAGAAAGATCTCAGCAAATATGCTGATCAGGAGATTGAGTTCGTTATCACAGAGTTCAATCCAAGAAGACGTCGCATCATTGGTAACCGCAAACAGCTTCTTGTTGCTGAGAAAGCTAAGAAACAGCAGGAGCTTATGGAGCGTATCCATGTTGGCGATACAGTAGAGGGTGTTGTTAAGAACGTTACAGATTTTGGTGCATTCATCGATCTGGGCGGCGCTGACGGACTGCTTCACATCTCTGAGATGTCCTGGGGCAGAGTAGAGAACCCGAAGAAAGTCTTCACAGTTGGTGAGACTGTAAAGGTTATGATCAAAGATATCAAGGGCGAGAAGATTGCTCTTACAATGAAATTCCCAGAGGAGAATCCATGGCTTACAGCTGCTGAGGATTTCGCTGTTGGAAACATAGTAACTGGTAAAGTTGCACGTATGACAGACTTCGGTGCATTTGTTGAGCTTGCACCTGGCGTAGATGCACTTCTTCATGTATCTCAGATTTCCAGAGAGCACGTTGCAAAACCATCTGATGTGCTTACAATCGGACAGGAAATCCAGGCTAAAGTTGTTGATTTCAATGGCGAAGACAAGAAGATCAGCCTTAGCATGAAAGCTCTTGAGGCTCCGGCTGAGGAAGAGTCTGTAGAGGAATAATTTAACCAAGAGGGAAATGTTGTGCATTTCTCTTATCCCATGTAACTAACCGCCATTCACAGGATTTGTGAATGGCGGTTAGTTTTGATATCATGAATATGATGTTGATAAAAAGACATTGTCTGTTAGAGCGTGTCTGGAAAAGGCTTTCTGCAAGATGTGCGTCACAATTTGCGGGAGATTTTGTCCGGATGAAGGCGCCGTAGCGAGCTACGACAACCGAATTCGGGTGAATCTCCCGCAAGTGGGGTGTTCAGATTGCGGGAATGATTTTTCAGATACGCTCTGGGGATGATGTCTTTTTTACGTGAGATTTTATATGCTTTGGAAGTTAGAGTATGTTTGAAAAAGGTTTCTGAATTTTGAAATATAGGTTGAAAGTTTATTTTAATTTCCAAAATAAATATTCCAGGGCATGTATTAAATATTGCTTTTGCTTTTCTTCATTTTCCAGAAATTCCTCTGTGCATGGAAACCAGGTATAACAGGTCTCTCTTGTAGCAGATTTTTTCAGTCCTTTTTCCATAAATTTGCTAATAGATTTAGGGACTGCCATGTCCTCTCCGGGCAGATAATCATAACTTTTGTAATCGCTGTAATATTGGCGGATACGGCCATTTAAAGGCTTTACAAGGAGACTTACCAGGTTGTCCTGACCTGTAATATAGAATTCTTCTGTGCCGTTAGAAAAGGAAGCGGGTAGGCTGTAATGGGGGTTCATCTGCAAAATCAGATTTTCCCCGTCAAAATCAGTTCCGCGAACAGTAAATGCACCATCCCTGAGCGCAAGATACCCCATCATCTTAAACACATCTCCAAGTCCGAGAAGATCTTCCATATTGTGTCCCATAACCGTATCCAGGTCTGTCTGCTCCTGGTGTGCCATATATTTTTTATATATTTTAATGCATTCCCCGCCATTACAGTAAATGCGCTTCTGTTCTCCTAGAAAGGCTTCCATCTGTTCCTGCTTTAACCCTGGGAGCTTTAAAAATCCCTTCAGAGGGCGAAGCACTTTATACAGGTCAAAAGAAGAAATCCCCTCAAAAGGATCTGGTAGCTCATAGAATTTATAACGAGCCTGAAGGTAAGGCTGATCAAAAGAATCTCCATTGTATTGGATGGTACAGCTGAAATTTTTTATAAATTCTGAAAAAAACTCCAATAATGCTTTTTCTTCCCGGAAATCGGGTGCAAGCCACTGATATAGCTGCCAGGAACCAGATTCATAGCAAACTGCACCAATTAAATATAAAAAAGATGAATTTCGTCCCAATCCAGTGGTTTCAATATCATAAAATAATGGTGAAAAATTGACATCCTCAGCAGCATTTCCAGATAAATTTTTAACAGTCTCAAAGTCCGGAAAACCTTGTAAAATCGGCATTTTTTTAACAATCAGCATGTTTATACTCCTTTCATGGATTGTATTTAATTATACACAATTTTTTTATTTTTAGGTAGTGAATTTTTTCATAAAATGCGGTATAGTAGAATGTATAGAATAGTCAGAATATATAAAGAAAAGGAGAAACCTATGTGGGATTTAGCAATTAATGGAGTGGATTTCTATCACATTGCCAATTGGTTTTACATATACAGTTTTCTTGGCTGGCTTTGGGAAACCTGCTACGTGTCTGTGCGAAAGGGCAAATTGATAAACAGAGGATTTATAAATGGTCCCCTGTGTACCATATATGGCTGTGGAGCTCTTGCTGTATACTTGATTCTTCTTCCCATCAGTGATAATCTGCTTCTTTTATTTGTGGGTGGAGTTGTAGTCGCCACTGCACTGGAATATGTGACAGCAGTGTTGATGGAGAATATTTTCCACACATCCTGGTGGGATTACAGTGATAACAAGTTTAATTTCCAGGGACGTATCTGTCTGGGCTGTTCCCTTGGATGGGGGGTGTTTACCGTTGGGCTTTTCAGAGTGCTTCATCCGGTAGTTCAGGAATTTACAGAATTGTATACCAGAAGAACTGGAGAGGTGGCTGTCTGTGTAATTACAGTCGTTTACATTGTGGATTTTGCTTTTTCTGCAGCTGCCGCTTTCCATTTGCACGAGCGTATTCCTGCATGGGAGCAGGCACTGGATCAGATGCGTGCAGAACTGCTTGTACAGGCGCGTGAGAAGATGGAGAATCTGGAGGAGAGCAGCGGACTTTCCAGAGATAGAATCAAGAAACAGTTAGAGAATAAGCTGGGACGCCTTGATGATGTTGCACTGATCAAGGAACTGGAAGAGAAGAGAACTGCTATGATGTCAGATATCTCTGAAGAGCTTCAGAAGCGTAAAGAGGCTATGGCTGGAAAGGTCAGCCACAACATGCAGCGTTTTGTAAAGGCATATCCAAATCTGAACCGTGGATATAAGCTCCATAAGAAATATGGATTTGGCAGGAAAAATAAAGACGCTGAATAAATACTCAGACAAAAGTGATATTAATAATATAAATCAAACAGACAATAAATCAGGTTGCTGCAGACAAAAGAGTCAGTGATCAATAATATAAAGGCGGTGAATATTAGTGCGATTAACTTTTAAAGGAGGCGTACACCCCTTCGAGGGGAAAGAAATGTCAAAGGACTGCCCGGTGGAGAAATATCTCCCTAAGGCAGATCTGGCGTATCCATTGTCCCAGCACATTGGTGCTCCGGCGAAGCCTGTGGTTGCAAAGGGGGACCACGTGCTTGCAGGCCAGATGATCGCAGAAGCAGGCGGATTTGTATCTGCCCCTGTTCATGCTTCTGTATCCGGTACGGTGAAAGGCATCGAGAAACGTCTGACAGCTACCGGAAGTATGGTAGATTCCATTATAGTGGAGAATGACGGACTGTATGAAGAGGTGGAATTCCACCCGGCAGATCCGGCTTCGCTTACCCGTGAGGAGATTATCGGAAGGATTCGCGATGGCGGTGTAGTAGGTCTTGGTGGTGCAGGCTTCCCCACACATGTGAAGCTTTCCCCCAAGGAGCCTGACAAGATTGAATACATATTGGTGAACGGTGCAGAATGTGAGCCCTATCTTACAAGTGATTACAGGCGCATGATGGATCAGCCGGAGAAGGTTGTGGAAGGACTGAAAATCGTAGTCGGACTTTTTCCAAATGCAAAGGGTTGTATCTGCATTGAGGACAATAAGCCGGATTGTATTGCCAGAATGAAAGAACTGGCTGCCGGAGTCCCGAATATCGAAGTAAAAGAACTGATGACCAAATATCCCCAGGGTGGTGAGCGTACCCTGATCTATGCAGTGACAGGAAGAGAAATCAACTCATCCATGCTTCCAGCAGATGCCGGATGTATTGTAGATAATGTTGAAACAATATGCAGTATTTATGACGCAGTGGCACTTGGAAGACCGATCATGAAGCGGATTTTCACAGTAACTGGTAAGGGCATCAACCGTCCGGCACATTTTGAAGTCTGTACAGGAACGGATATGGCCGAACTGATTGACGCAGCCGGTGGCCTGAAGGAGCATGCCGGTAAGGTGATTTCCGGCGGTCCTATGATGGGATTTGCTATGTATGATCTTCATGTACCATGTGTGAAGACCTCTTCTTCCCTTCTGTGTATGCAGAGTGACCCGGTATCAGATGCGAAAGAGGAAGAGACAGCCTGCATTAACTGCGGACGCTGTGTAAGTGTCTGTCCCGGACATGTTATTCCGGCAAGACTTGCGACCTTTGCACAGCGCGGCGATATGGAGAGCTTCCAGAAGTTTGATGGAATGGAATGCTGTGAATGCGGCTGCTGCAGTTACATCTGTCCGGCCAAACGTCCGCTGACCCAGAGCATTAAGTCCATGCGTAAAATGGTTCTGGCAAGCAGGAAGAAGAAATAATAAGGGGGAAGAAACGAATGGAACAAATGTTTAATGTATCATCTAATCCCCATGTCCGGGCAAGGATGACCACTGCAAAAATCATGCAGCTGGTTGTCATAGCGCTTTTGCCTGCTGCCCTTATGGGAATTTATAATCATGGATTAAAGGCTCTTGCCGTTCTGGTGGTATCCACCGGTTCAGCAGCGCTTGCAGAGTGGTTATATGATCATTTTATGCACAAAAAGAACACTGTGAAGGATTTCAGTGCAGTGGTAACCGGACTTCTTATCGGCCTGAATATGCCGGCAGGAATTCCGCTCTGGATCCCGGTGCTCGGCAGTATTTTTGCAATTATTGTGGTAAAACAGCTTTTTGGCGGTCTTGGACAGAACTTTATGAATCCGGCCCTGGCAGCCCGCTGTTTCCTTATGATTTCCTTTGCCGGCAAGATGACAGATTTTTCTGTATCAGACAGCTTTAAAGGTGCAGTTGACGGTGTGACAGGCGCCACTCCTCTGGCCGCTCTTCGTGACCATGGCTTTGTGGCAGGCTCCTCCGTTCCGGTTAAAAATCTTATTTTTGGTAATATCCAGGGAACCATCGGAGAGACTTCTGTAATTGCCATCCTGATCGGTGCAGCAATCCTGCTTTGCTACAAAGTGATCAGCGCCAGAATTCCGCTGACCTATATCGGCAGCTTTGCAGTATTTGTGATCATCTACATGCTCGCTTCCGGCAAAGGCTTTGATGTAAATTATCTGCTCACCCATCTCTGTGGTGGTGGTCTTATGCTTGGTGCATGGTTTATGGCGACGGACTACGTTACAAGCCCCATTACACCAAAGGGGCAGTATGTATATGGCGTCTGTCTTGGTGTTCTTACCGGAATTTTCCGTATTTTCGGAGCTTCCGCAGAGGGCGTTTCCTATGCGATTATTTTCTGCAACCTGCTGGTACCTCAGATTGAGCGTTTCACCCGTCCGGTTGCTTTTGGAAAAGGAGGCGCGAAGAAATGAAAAATAAGATCGTAAAAGATACTCTTGCGCTGACCGTGATCACACTGGTTTCCGGGCTGCTTCTTGGTCTTGTAAACGATATTACAGCAGGTCCGATTGCAAGCCAGCAGGCGAAAGAGAAAGAAGAGGCATATAAGGCAGTATTTGCTGATGCAGCCAGCTTCGAGACAGTTACAAGCGGTGAGGATACGGATCTGGAAAGCTATCTGGATGAAAACGGTTTCAAAGCTCAGAATATTGATGAAGTCATGCTGGCAAAGGATGACCAGGGAAATGAACTTGGCTATGCCTTTACCGTAACAACCTCAGAAGGCTATGGCGGGGACATTCAGTTTGCCATGGGCGTTCAGGATGATGGAACTCTGAACGGAATTTCCATTTTATCCATCAGTGAGACCGCTGGTCTTGGTATGCGTGCAACTACAGATGATTTTAAAAATCAGTTCAAGGATAAGAACGTAGAGAAATTTACCTACACAAAAACTGGTGCCACCTCTGATGATGAGATCGATGCTTTAAGTGGTGCGACAATTACCACAAATGCCATGACAAATGGCGTCAATGCAGGACTTGCCGCATTCCGTTATGAGAAAGGGGGCAGCCAGAAATGAAAAAGAATACACCATCTGAACGACTGATAAATGGTATTATCAAAGAAAATCCTACTTTTGTGCTGATGCTTGGTATGTGTCCAACACTGGCCATCACCACATCTGCAATCAATGGTATCGGAATGGGACTTACTACAACGGTGATTCTGGCAGCATCCAACCTGATGATCTCCCTGCTCCGTAATTTTATTCCGGACAGTGTGCGTATGCCTGCTTACATTGTTGTTGTAGCATCCTTTGTAACAATTGTGCAGATGCTTCTCCAGGGCTTTATCCCGTTTTTGTATTCTTCCCTTGGAATTTACATTCCGCTGATCGTTGTAAACTGTATCATCCTGGGAAGAGCAGAGGCTTATGCATCCAAGAACAAACCAATTCCCTCACTTTTTGATGGTATTGGAATGGGACTTGGATTTACTTTAAGCATCACCTGCATCGGAGCAGTACGTGAGCTGATCGGTGCCGGCAGTATTTTCGGCAAACAGATCCTTCCTCTTGCAGACGCTGCAGCAGGAAAAATGGGCTATGAGCCGGTAACCATCTTTATTCTTGCACCTGGCGCATTTTTTGTCCTTGCATTTTTATCTGCGCTTCAGAACAAATTCAAGATTGGTGCTGCAAAACGGGGCATCGATCCAAGCAATCCGGATTGCAAGGGTGGCTGTGCTTCCTGCGGAAATTCCATGTGTTCGGGAAAAAGGGGGTAAGAGAAGATGAAAGAATTATTACTGATCATTGTAAGCTCTGCGCTGGTAAATAACGTAGTCCTGAGCCAGTTCATGGGACTTTGCCCTTTCCTTGGAGTCTCCAAGACTACAGATACGGCAGCTGGTATGGGCGGTGCGGTTATTTTTGTAATCACCTTGTCCTCCTTTGTAACAAGTGTGATCTACAAGCTGATCCTCCAGCCGCTTGATCTGACTTACCTTCAGACCATTGTGTTCATTCTGATCATTGCAGCACTGGTGCAGTTCGTAGAAATGTTCCTGAAGAAAAGTATGCCTTCTCTTTACAAAGCACTTGGCGTGTATCTGCCTCTGATCACCACAAACTGCGCAGTTCTTGGTGTGGCTCTTACAAACGTGCAGAAGGATTACAATATTCTGGAAGGCACTGTAAACGGTTTCGCAACAGCATTTGGTTTCTCCATTTCTATTGTGCTGATGGCAGGAATCCGTGAGAAAATTGCCTACAACGATATTCCGGAAGCTTTCCAGGGATTTCCAACCGTTCTTCTGACAGCTGGACTGATGGCGATTGCGTTCTTCGGATTTTCAGGATTAATTTAAGGAGGCGTCGGGATGAATATTAGTGCGATTATAGCAGCAACAATTCTGGTTGCAGCAGTAGGCCTCTTCATCGGTGTTTTTCTTGGAGCAGCCGGAAAAAAATTTGCTGTTGAAATTGATGAGAAGGAAGTTGCCATAAGAGAAGCTCTTCCTGGAAATAACTGTGGTGGCTGCGGATATCCGGGCTGTGATGGTCTGGCAGCAGCAATTGCCAAAGGTGAAGCGCCTGTAAACCGTTGCCCGGTAGGCGGCGAGCCTGTTGGGAAAATAATTGCCGGTATTATGGGACAGGCGGCAGTTGAGACTGCCCGTCAGGTAGCTCATGTAAAATGCTCCGGAACCTGTGAAAAAGCGAAAGAAGAGTATATTTACACTGGAGTGGAAGACTGCGAGATGCTTCCTTTCGTGCCAAACGGCGGAGCAAAGACCTGTACATATGGCTGCTGTGGCTTTGGTAGCTGCGTAAAGGTCTGTCCATTTGATGCCATTCATATTGTAGATGGCATTGCAGTAGTAGATAAAGAAGCATGTAAAGCCTGTGGTAAATGTGTTGCCAAATGTCCGAGACATCTGATCGAGCTGATTCCGTACGACCAGAAAGTGGCTGTGGACTGCAGCTCCCATGATAAGGGCAAACAGGTAATGGCTGCCTGTGAGATTGGCTGTATCGGTTGCAAGAAGTGCGAGAAGACCTGTCCGAACGGTGCAATTACCGTTGAAGATTTCTGTGCACATATTGATTATGAGAAGTGTACAGGATGCGGAGCATGTAAGGAGGCCTGTCCGAGAGGGGTTATCCGGGAGGCGTAAAATAAAAATGAAAAGCCTGTATTTTCAGACTGTTGGCATAGAATGTAATTTTTATGAGAACCAGCAGCTGGAATACAGGCTTTTTATATTGTAGAAATGTTCCAATTCCCCAAAGTCTTTCAGACAGCCATCTTTTTTGTTTACGCTTCGTTGCGTGTGTGGTATGATGTTCCAATCAGGATTATATAGTTGCAGATAAAGAATACTGCAAGATTTTTTTTATTAAATATTACAAACAAAAGAGGAGACATGCATATGATCTGGAAATTAATTTGGCTGTTTCTCATCTATTCCTTTGCAGGATGGGTGCTTGAGACAGTTCTTGCATCCCTGAAACAGAAGAAATTCGCAAACAGAGGTATTATCAACGGTCCGTTCTGTCTGATCTATGGATTTGGAGGATTCTTCATTACTGCATTTACAAGAGAACTGACTGGCATCTGGCTGTTTCTTGGCTGTGCCATTGTAGCCTCCCTGCTTGAGTGGATCGCCGGTCATTTAATTGAAATGTGGTACCACGAAAGATGGTGGGATTACCGGAATATCAAGTGGAATCTGGATGGATATGTCAGCGTACCGACCTCCTGTGTCTGGGGTCTTCTTGGTGTATTTGTGATCAAAATTGGAAACGGGCTTTGCATGTCTTTGTACAGTCTTCTTCCGGGACTTATAAGCAGAATTCTCATACTGGTTCTGATGGGATTTCTGGCAGTGGATGCTATTGCCACACTGACCATCCTTTTTGGGCACAGCAAGAATCCTGAAAGATGGATCGCTGCTGACCGGGATATTGATTCCGCAACAAAGAAGCTTGGGGCAAAAATTGATGATGTTGTAAATCGTCGAATTACCAAAGCATATCCTCAGAAGCAGCACACGGAGAGCGAAGAGGCACATCCGGAGATTTTTGCCTACGGCTGCAGCTTTTATAAAATCGTACTGCTGTTTTTTATCGGCGCATTTCTTGGAGATATTACAGAGACTATTTTCTGCAGGATCACAGCCGGATATTGGATGAGCCGCAGCAGTGTGGTATGGGGAGATTTCAGTATTGTGTGGGGCCTTGCCATTGCAGCAGTTACAGCTCTTCTCTACAAATACAGAAACCGCTCCCAGCAGTTCCTTTTCTGGATGGGTACATTTCTTGGTGGTGCCTATGAATATATCTGCAGTGTTTTCACAGAAATTGTATTTGGAACTGTATTCTGGGATTACAGTGATATCCCGTTTAACCTTGGCGGCAGGATTAATCTTCTGTATTGCTTCTTCTGGGGATTTGCAGCAGTGGCATGGTTTAAAATATTCTATCCGCCTGTTTCCAGGCTGATCGAGAAGATTCCGGTGAAAATTGGAAAAATCATTACCTGGCTTCTTATTATATTTATGCTTGCTGACGGAATTGTATCCAGCGCTGCACTTGCGCGTTATAATGCCAGAAGCAATGGCATAGAAGCGGAAAACAGCTTTGAAAGCTGGGTGGACAAACATTTTGACGATGAGCGGATGGCGCAGGTATATCCCAAGGCAAAGAAGGTTGGTTAAGGACTTGTTTTAACCGAATAATTGCTTGATATAAATTCTAGAAGTTATAATAATGCTGTCAGTGTGAAAGGATTTTTTACACCGACAGCTTATTTTTTGCCGGAATTTAACAGGGGGAAAACAGCGGATTTTACAAATAATGTATAAAATCATACGTGTTCGAATTAATCGCTTTATGAAAAAGAAGGAGAAAATGTACATGAAAGCAAAAAAGATCAGCGCATTATTATTAGCAGCAGCAATGACCGCTTGTGCGGTTCCTGCACAGGGTGCAGCAGCAGATGAACCAAAAGTTCCGAAATATATTTTCTTGTTTATTGGTGATGGAATGAGTTATCCTCAGGTTCAGACAACAAACTATTATCTGAATGCAATTGAAGATGATGGAGATGATATTCTTACAAGTGAAAGCAAGCTGAATATGATGAAATTTCCGGTAGCAGGCTCTGCGCAGACCTATGACAGCACTTCATTCTGTCCTGATTCCGCTTCTACAGCTACTTCCATTTCCACAGGTCATAAGACTTATAGTGGAACCATCAATATGGATGAGAAGATGGAAACTTCTTATGAGACAATTGCTGAAAAATTAAAAAAACAGCTTGGCTATAAGGTTGGAATTCTTTCTTCCGTAAACTTAAATCATGCAACACCGGCTGCATTTTATGCTCATCAGGCTTCCCGAAATAACTATTATGAAATTGGTCAGGAACTGATTGCAAGTAATTTTGATTATTTTGCAGGTGGTGGTCTTAAGAAAACAACTGGTTCAGAGGGAGACCAGACAGATTTATATGAGCTTGCTCAGGAAGCTGGATATAAAGTGATTAAGACAAAAGCAGAGGCAGAAAATCTTACTGCAGAAGATGGAAAAGCAATTGTAATTGATGAGACACTTGCTGATGACGATGCGATGAGCTATGATATGGATCTGGAAGATGGCGAATGGGGTCTTTCTGACTATGTGAAAAAAGGTATTGAAGTTCTGGATAATGATACTGGATTTTTCATGATGGTTGAGGGAGGAAAAATTGACTGGGCCTGTCATGCAAATGATGCAGCTGCAACTATTACAGATACTGTTGCAATGGATGAGGCAGTGGGAAAAGCTGTTGATTTTTATAACGAGCATCCAGACGAAACTTTGATTTTGGTAACAGGTGATCACGAGACAGGTGGTCTTACCATAGGATTTGCAGGCACCGACTATGATACATTTCTTGCAAATATCAGTAATCAGAAAATCTCTTACGCAAAATTTGATTCTGATTATGTAGCGGCATATAAAGAAAACAAAACTGATTTTGATACAGTAATGGCTGATATCACAGAACTCTTTGGTCTGCAGGCACCTACTGGTACAACAGAGTCCTCAAATCAGGCTGACAGCAAGGATGTGCACCCAGAAGGCGAAGAAGATAAGGGAAGTCTTGTAATGACAGATTATGAGTATCAGAAGCTTCAGAATGCTTATGAGGAAACAATGAGCAGAACAGGAGAAGAGGAAGAGTTTGGTCAGGAAGAATATCTGATGTATGGAAGCTATGAACCACTTACTGTAACAATTACTCATATTCTGAACAACAAGTCTGGCATTAATTTTGCATCTTATGCACATACAGGACTTCCGGTGGAAGTATTTGCCATGGGAGCCGGACAGGAGCAGTTTGAAGGCTATTATGACAATACCGATATTTTCAATAAAGTGGCTGCAATTACAGGAGTAAAATAAATGGTAAGAGACAGACTTAAAAAAAGTTCTGTTTCTATAATAGCAATATTGTTAATCCTCATCCTCATAGTTCTTCCAACGGGCTATGAGGATGCTGCTATTTATAAGGGAACAGACAGAGTAAGAGCAAAGGTGATTTCCACAGATGAAAGCTCTGTGATTAATAATGGCTTGATTCAGTCAGGCGAGCAGTATTGTAAGGTGAAAATACTTGATGGAAAGTTTAAAAATGAGACTGCAGATGCAGTAAATATGCTGAGTGGCTCTTTGGAAGCGGACAAAATATTTCAGAAAGGAGATGTTGCCCATGTAGTAATCAGTTATAGCAAAGATAAGATTCTTTCAATTATGATGAGTGACCATTATCGTCTGGATAAAGAAGCTATTCTGGCTGGATTATTTGTTTTGCTTTTAATCGGGTTTGCAGGAAAAACAGGTTTAAGAGCAGTATATTCGTTTCTCATTACAATTTTGGCAATCTGGAAAATTTTGACACCAGCTTATTTAAAAGGTGCGAATCCAATATGGTGGGGAATTGCGTTGACTGCCTTTCTTACTCTTCTTATTATATTTTTGGTGTACGGATTTGACAGAAAAACACTGGCTGCATCTTCAGGTGCTTTGCTGGGGGTGTTTGTGACTTGTGTTATGGGGTGTATTTTTACAGACGCTTTTAAAATTCACGGAGCAGTTATGGCATATTCGGAAAGTCTTTTGTACGCTGGTTATCAGAATCTGAATCTTTCTCAGATTTATATGAGCGGTATTTTTATCGGAGCATCAGGTGCTATGATGGATCTGTCCGTTGATATTACTTCGGCAGTAAATGAAGTAATTTGTAAAAAGCCGAATATTGGATGGAAAGAAGCAGCCAGATCAGGAATGAATGTTGGCAGAGCAGCAATGGGAACTATGACTACCACATTGCTTCTTGCTTATTCTGGCGGTTATATTGCTCTTTTGATGACGTTTATGGCGCAGGGAACACCAATTGATAATATTATGAATTACAAGTATGTTGCAGCTGAATTACTGGATACTGTAGTTGGAAGCTTCGGGCTTGTGACAGTTGCCCCTTTTACAGCCCTGACAAGTGCCTGGCTTCTTACAAAGAAAAAATAATACTACACTTTTACTATTATTTTCTGAAAATTAAAGTGCTATACTCCTTTCGGACAAGGAAATAAGGGCCCGCAAGTTTCCTTCCTGCAACTGAAAGGAGTATTTTATTATTATGAAAAGAAAATATATCGCTTGCCGGCGCGTCCTTTTTGAAAAAATCGAATGAATGTTTGCTTTTTTCGGTGGAATATGGTATGATGACAAAGAATTTCGAATATAACTCTTTACAATAGATAAAACAGGAGGTCCTCCCCATGATCTCATTCATCCGAGGAACAGTAGCAGACCTTACCGAGAATTCTGCAATCATAGAATCAAATTGCATCGGATTTGAAATAAATATGACCGGAAACGCTCTGGCACAGCTGCACATTGGACAGGAAGTGAAGCTTCATACTTATTTTCAGGTAAGAGAAGATGCAATGGTTCTCTATGGATTTTTCAATAAAGATGATTTACAGGTGTTTAAACTCCTTCTTGGTGTAAACGGAGTTGGACCGAAAGCTGCTCTGGGAGTTCTGGCAGGAATCACTGCAGATGAGCTTCGCTTTGCTGTTCTTTCCGATGATGTGAAAACTTTGTCAAAAGCCCCTGGAATCGGTAAAAAAACAGCCCAGAAGCTGATCCTGGAGCTGAAGGATAAGCTCAGTCTGGAAGAAGCCTTTGAGCAGAAGCTTGCCAATGAACAGGCTCAGGCTACTACAGCTGCAGCTGGAGCAGGAATGACAGATGCCAGACAGGAAGCAGTAGAAGCACTGGTGGCACTTGGCTACAGCAGTACAGATGCCCTCCGCGCAGTGCGCAAGGTGACAGATGTGGAGCCGACGGATGTAGAAGGAATCCTGAAAGCTGCATTGAAGAATTTTTAGATTCCATAAATTTTTTCGCAAAGGGTGCTATCGTGAATGAAATGCATCCCGGTATATAAATGCAAACACTAATTTCAAGAGGTAAAAAATGGACAATCGTATCATAACCACTGATGTTATGGAAGAGGATTTTTCTCTGGAAGGGAATCTTCGCCCACAGACCCTGGACGAGTATATTGGCCAGGAAAAAACCAAAAATACCTTAAAAGTATATATTGAAGCTGCCAAACAGCGTCACGATTCCCTGGACCATGTCCTTTTCTATGGCCCTCCGGGACTTGGAAAAACTACCCTTTCCGGTATTATTGCCAATGAAATGGGTGTGCATATGAAAGTGACTTCCGGCCCTGCAATTGAGAAGCCTGGAGAAATGGCGGCGATTCTGAATAATCTTCAGGAAGGGGATATTCTTTTTGTAGACGAGATCCATCGCCTGAACAGACAGGTGGAAGAGGTGCTTTATCCTGCCATGGAGGATTTCGCCATCGATATTATGATCGGGAAGGGCGCTTCCGCCAGGTCGATCCGACTGGATTTGCCGAAATTTACCCTTGTAGGTGCTACCACCAGAGCCGGGCTTCTTTCTGCGCCGCTCCGCGACCGTTTTGGTGTAATTCATCATCTGGAATTTTACAGTAAGAAGGAACTAACCACAATCATCATGCGCTCTGCCCAGGTACTTGGAGTAGAAATTGACGTGAAAGGTGCCGGAGAGATCGCCATGCGCTCCCGGGGAACGCCCCGTCTTGCAAACCGTCTGTTAAAGCGTGTCCGTGATTTTGCCCAGGTGAAATATGATGGAAGGATCACTTACGATGTTGCATGCTTTGCTTTGAACCTTCTGGAGGTAGATCAATATGGTCTGGACAAACTGGACCGCCAGATCCTGACTACTCTTATTGTAAATTTCAAAGGCGGCCCTGTTGGACTTGACACTTTGGCAGCAGCCATCGGTGAAGATTCCGGTACTTTAGAAGATGTGTATGAGCCGTACCTTCTGAAAAATGGCTTTCTGAACCGCACCCCGAGAGGGCGGATGGCCTCCGCACTTGCTTACGAACACCTTGGTTTTCCTGTTCCGGAAATATAAAAGATAAACTTTTGTAAAAAATCCTATACTTTTCAACATTTTTCGATTATAATAGGAGTGCTTACATAAATTGTAATACGAAAAGATAATAAACAGACTGGTTTTTCCGGGCATATTATGTTGCTGGTCACAGAGTGAACAGTAACAATATGAAGTTGCTGTTTTCTGCTAATATTCCGCGATACGGTTACTGTCTATAGAAGAAAAGCAGCGGATTATTTGTGGGTAACAGTGTAAGGAGAAGCTGGTAGTATAAAGATACAGGAGGCTTGAACGAATGGCGGTCAAGAATACAGCACAGGTGATCATCGGGGGTAAGATCATTACCCTTGGAGGATATGAATCAGAGGAATATTTCCAGCAGGTTGCATCATATATGAATAAGAAGATAGGAGAGCTGGAGACTGTGCCAGGATACGGCAGACAGCCTATGGAGACCAAGCATATGCTTCTCAGCCTGAACATTACCGACGATTACTTCAAGGCGAAGAAGCAGGTGGAGACTTATGAACTTGATCTGCAGCAGAAGGATCAGGAGATGTATGATCTGAAGCATGAGCTTATTTCTCTTCGTATGCAGATTGAAGAGGCACAGAAGAATGAACAGGAAGCCCTTGACGAGAAGAATCTTCTGGAGGGTAAAGTAAAAGAACTGGAAAAAGAACTGGATGAAATGCTGAAATAATAGCAGGAGGGATTGCTTAGGTGATTCCTCTTTTCCTTTATCAGAGTGTGTAAAAAACGTTTTCGCAATTTGCAGATTTAGGCCTGCTATACATAAAGGAAAAAGCTGTGAATTGTGGAGGCTGTTTTCATTGAAGAAACCTTAAATTTTCATAAAAATTGGAGGACAAACTTTGAATCCTAATAACATAGAATTGCTGGCTCCTGCCGGTTCCTACGAAGGCTTTGAAGCTGCACTTGGAGCAGGTGCGGACGCTGTGTACGTAGGCGGTGCAATGTTCGGAGCCAGAGCATATGCCCAGAATTTTAACGAAGAAGAGCTTCTTCGCGCCATTGATGTGGCGCATATTCATGGTAAGAAGCTGTATCTTACGGTCAATACCCTGTTAAAAAATAGAGAATTAAAAGAAGAACTGGTTTCCTATCTGGAACCATACTACAATGCAGGCCTGGATGCAGTGATCGTCCAGGATATGGGAGTATTTTCCCTTTTGAAAAAAGAATTTCCGAAACTTCACCTTCATGCCAGCACGCAGATGACTGTAACTGGTCCGGAAGGAATGAAATTCCTGGCAGATCAGGGGGCGACCCGGGTGGTAGCTGCAAGAGAACTTTCCCTTCAGGAACTTTCCCGTATGCATGAAGCCTGCCCAATTGAGATAGAGGCTTTTGTCCATGGAGCACTTTGCTACAGCTATTCAGGACAATGTCTGATGAGCAGTCTTTTGGGAGGCAGAAGCGGAAACAGAGGCCGTTGTGCCCAGCCTTGCCGTCTGCCATACCAGGTGAAGAATTTCAGGGCAAAAGAGTATGGAAAAGGAGAATTCTGCCCGTTAAGCCTGAAAGATATCTGTACCATTGAAATTTTACCTGAAATTATAGAAGCGGGAGTTACCTCTCTGAAAATAGAGGGCAGAATGAAGCAGCCGGCTTACACTGCTGGCGTTACCGGTATGTATCGGAAATATCTGGATTTTCTTTTTGAAAAAGGACCTGCGAATTATCACGTGACAGAAAAAGATAAAAAATATCTTCTGGATCTGTTTAATAGAGGCGGTTCCTGTACAGGCTACTATCAGATGGGAAATGGTCCTCAGATGATGGCATTTACAAATGAGAAAAAAACGGGGGAAGTTTTTCTGGAAACGAAGCAGCTGAAAGAGAAAATTACAGGCGAACTTCACCTTGTCCCCGGTTCTCCGGTTCTTCTTCATGTTTCCTGTCAGGGGGAAGATGCATATGAATGTGTTGGAGAAGTACAATACGCAAAGAGCCAGCCGGTAACGGAAGAGCGGGTGCGTCAGCAGATGGACAAGCTGGGAAACACCTCATTTATATGGGAAAAACTGGAAATTTATATGGAAGATTCCGTTTTTGTTCCCATGAAGACTTTAAATGAAGCGCGGCATCAGGCATTAGAGGATCTGAAGGAGAAGCTTTTACAAAAATACAGGCGAAACGTGGGAGACGAGCGGGTTAAGAGAATTGCGGAGGAGACGCCGGCAAAAATCAGTGCGATTGCGGCCTGTGATAATGTTCCCCGCAAAAAAGAGGAATACATTCCGGTTTACGTGTCCTGTGAAAGCGAGGAGGCTTCTGAAGTCCTCTGCCAAAAAGACGGAATCCAGGGTATTTATCTTCCTTACGCATTAATAGAGAAACATTTGCAGACAGGTCTTGACAATGGAAAAGAAATGTATCTTTCTCTTCCTCACATTACAAGAGAAAATCCACCGGAAGGCTATATGGAGCAGGTGAAAAAGTGGCTGGAAGCAGGGCTGAGCGGATTTCTTGTGCGGAATCTGGAGTCCTACAGTGCACTGGCACAGATGGGACTGGCAGACAAGTGTGTGCTGGATCACTCCCTGTATACCTGGAATGATGAAGCCATCCGTTTCTGGAAAGATCAGGGAATCCTTCGAAATACAGTTCCCCTGGAGCTGAATGAGAAGGAACTTCGCCACAGAGAAAATGCAGGCAGCGAGATGATTGTCTACGGCCGTCTGCCTCTTATGCACAGCGCCCAGTGTGTACGAAAGAATACTTTCGGCTGCAATGGACAGGAGGAGAGGCTTGTTCTGAAAGACCGTTATGACAAGGAATTTCCTGTAGTCTGTTATTGTCGTCCATGGAAAATGGGAAATACAAAGGCGGCAGAGTCGTGTTATAATATCATCTATAACAGTCTGCCATACGGTCTTTTGAAGGAAGCTGACAGGGTGAAAGCGCTTGGTGTTTCATCTGTAAGACTGGCTTTTACCATAGAAAGCAGGGAAGAAACAGAACGGATCGTGGAAGACTTTGTGGCTGCATATCATGGCAGCCAGGTATCTCACGAATATGAGTTTACAAAAGGTCATTTTAAAAGAGGAGCCGAGTAAAGGCGTATGATTAATATTGTTGTTGAATTATCCAAATATGTGATCCTGACACTGATGATCGTGTACACAGTTTTGTGCTACTACCTTGTTGTGGGGAAACACGCTTCAGACAGGAAAGGACTTTTAAGAAGTCAGATCACTTTAACCTTTTTTCTGGATTTTACCGCATTTGTTGTGATTTTTCTGAAAACCTTTGATTTTAAGGTTGTCATCTTTTATGCAGAAATGATGATATATTTTGCTGCGATCCTTATTTTATACCGCAGAATTTATAAAAATGCGTCTATGCTGCTTTTAAATAATATGTGCATGCTTTTAAGCGTTGGATTTATAATGCTGTGCAGGCTGGATATTGCCTCTGCCAATAAGCAGCTTTTGATCGTTGCGTGCGGAAGTGCAGTGGCGCTGGTGATCCCGGTTATGATCCGCAAGATGAAATTTCTCAAGGATCTTACCTGGGTGTATGCAGGGCTTGGGATTGTTCTTCTTGGAGCAGTTCTTGTTCTGGCACAGACAAGCTACGGCGCCAAGCTTTCTCTGATGGGAATCCAGCCTTCCGAGGTGATCAAGCTCACCTTTGTGTTCTTTATGGCATCCCTTCTGGCAAGAGAGGTAACTTTTAAGAAAGTTGTGCTGGCTACTGTTGTGGCAGGTCTCCATGTGGGAATCCTGGTGCTTTCAAGAGATCTTGGAAGCGCTGTAATCTTTTTTGCAGCTTATCTGGTGCTGATCTATGTATCAACCAGGAAGCCGGCATACCTTTGCATTGGAATTGCAGGCGGTACAGCAGGCGCTGTAGTGGCATATCACCTGTTTGGTCATGTAAGGCAGCGTGTCAGTGCGTGGAAAGATCCTATGGCAGTTTATCAGAATGAAGGATACCAGATTGTACAGTCCCTGTTTGCCATTGGTACAGGCGGATGGTTTGGAATGGGACTTTGCCAGGGCTCTCCGGAGAAAATTCCGGTTGTAAAAAACGACTTTATTTTCAGTGCGATCTGCGAGGAGCTTGGCGGGATTTTTGCCATCTGCCTGATCTTTGTGTGTATGAGCTTTTTCCTTACTATCGTGGAGATTGCCCTGCAGATCAAGAATCCATTTTATAAACTGATCGCCATTGGTCTTGGTGCGGAATATGCGTTTCAGGTGTTCCTTACCATTGGAGGTGCTACCAAATTCATACCTATGACAGGTGTGACTCTTCCTCTGGTCAGCTATGGAGGAAGTTCCATTATGTGTATGATTTTGATGATCGCTATTATCCAGGGCTTGTATATTTATAGAGAGGACGAGGACGAAGAAATTGAGAGACATCGACGAGAGGCAGCAAAGAGAGCGAGACAGAGAGCTGTTGAGGCAGCGGAAGAAAGAGATTACTAAAAAGCGCAAAGCCAGAAATAAAGAATATACCTTTGTTTCCATCTTCTTTGGGATTATTTTTATCAGTATGATCGGGTATCTGATTTATTTCGATGGCTTTAAAAGCGATGATTTTATTAACAGCCCTTACAATACCAGACAGGATTCCTTTTCCGACCGTGTAGTACGAGGTAAGATCCTGTCTTCTGACGGACAGATTTTGGCGCAGACCAATGTAAGTGAGGATGGAACTGAGACACGTAATTATCCATATTCCAATATGTTCTCCCATGTTGTGGGTTATGATACCAATGGAAAAAGCGGTCTGGAATCAGAGGCGAACTTTACCCTTCTGACTTCCCATTCTTTTTTTCTGACGCAGATGAAGAATCAGTTCCTTAATGAGAAGAATACAGGAGATACGGTTGTATCTACCCTGAATGCCAATCTTCAGAGCATTGCATACAATGCATTGGGTGACAGAAGAGGGGCTGTTGTGGTAATGGAACCATCTACCGGAAAAAGGCTTGTAGAAGTGAGCAAGCCTGATTTTGATCCCAATACCATTGGGGATAATTGGGACTATCTGGTAAACGACGAGAATGACAGCAGTCTTCTGAACAGAGCCACAAATGGTGCATATCCGCCAGGTTCCACCTTCAAGGTTGTGACTGCACTTGACTATTTCCGCAAAAAAGGAACTTTTGAGGGATACAATTATATCTGTGAGGGAAGTATCACCTTGCAGGATCACACGATCCACTGTTATCACAATACAGTTCACGGGCAGGAGAATTTCTATTCTGCATTTGCAAATTCCTGTAACTGTGCATTTGCAGATATTGGAGTTGGTCTTGGGGGTGCGTCTCTTCGCGAGACTGCGGAGAATCTTCTGTTTAACAAGAGTCTGCCTCTGAACTCCTACAGAACCAGCAGCTTTTCCCTTGATGCAGATTCCGTAACGCCTCTGATCATGCAGACTGCCATTGGACAAGGCAATACTCTTGTGTCTCCTATGCATATGGCATTGATCACCTGTGCCATTGCAAATGACGGTGTTCTGATGAAACCTTATCTTATTGACGAGGTGGTAAATGACAATGGCGATTCAGTAAAAAAGACAGAACCGGTAGCTTATAAACGGCTGATGAGTTCCAATGAGGCCAATCTTCTTGGCAAATTAATGAAACAGGTGGTTGATTCCGGTACAGCTTCCGCACTTTCCGGCAGAAGCTATACAGTAGCAGGTAAGACTGGTTCCGCAGAGTTTGACGAGGAAGGACACAGCCATTCCTGGTTTATCGGCTATTCCAATGTGGATGATCCGGATCTGGTGGTTGCCGTGATCGTGGAGAATGGCGGTTCCGGCAGTGAGGCAGCAGTTCCGATTGCGGGACAGATTTTTGATGCTTATCACGCCAGCTAACAGCAATCTATATGATATTCCCTGTTGCCAGTTTTCTGAAAAAGAGGTATACTATATACAGTTTAGAAAACACACGCATTACAGGAGGATTGCAGCATGATAGAAGCAACGAGCTGTGGCGGTGTGGTAATTCATCGAGGTAAGATTCTTGCACTATATAAATCTTACAAAAACCGTTACGAAGGCTGGGTTTTACCGAAAGGAACCGTAGAGCCAGGAGAGACTCATGAGCAGACCGCATTGCGGGAAGTGAAGGAGGAAGCTGATGTCAGAGCTTCCATTGTGAAGTATGTAGGCAAGAGCCAGTACAATTTCACAGTGCCGGAAGACATGGTCAATAAAGAGGTACACTGGTATCTTATGACGGCGGATAATTATCATAGCAAGCCTCAAAGAGAGGAATTTTTCGTGGACTCCGGGTATTACAAGTTTCACGAGATTTACCATCTGCTTCGTTTTGCAAACGAGAAGCAGATCGTTGAGAAGGCGTACCAGGAATATCTGGAACTGCGAAGTGCCGGATTATGGGACAGGCAGCAGAAATATTTCTGATTCATGGGGAGAATAAAGGCTGCGTAGCTGATTTACGCAGCCTTTATTATATGATAATGTTGCTAGAGCCTGTTTGAAAAAGCATTCCCGCAATCTGCACGCCCCACTTTGCGGTATATTTTGCCCGAATTCGGTTGCCGTAGCCCGCTACGGCGCCCTCCTCCGGACAAAATCTCCCACAAATTGTGACGCACATCTTGCAGAAAGCCTTTTTCAAACACGCTCTAGCATCTGACAGGTTCGTTCTGTGAACGAGGTTCACAAGAAATGCTTTGCGGAATAGTTGCAAAATGTTTAAAATTTCCAGAGAAGGGAATCATTAATATAACAAAAGGTGTATGTCAAGCAGTAATAACAAAGGAGAGTTGTGCCGAATATGCTGAAATGGCGAGAAGACTATTATGTGGGAGAAGGAATCAAAGACGCGGCAAAAGCACGGAAGAGGATTGACGCAGGCAGGGTGGCTTTTGGTGTTTATCTGGTTACATTGTCTGAGAATCCGGGAAATCTTCTTGAAATTGTACCGTCCTACATGCTGATCCAGAAGAGCTATTATGCCAGATGTCCTGAGATTGTTGGTATGGCGAAGGGAAAAGACGAAGCCATTGATCTGGCAGTAGATATTGTGAAGAATATTTACGGGGAGACAGGTGCATTTCAGGTAAAAGAATATTTTAAGAACAGGTGAGCGCATGTTACATATACTGTGGATCCTCATAAAGTTTATATTGATCATACTGGGAATCCTGCTGGGACTTGCGCTTCTGGCAGTGCTTCTTCTGTTGTTCTGCCCGGTACGCTACCAGGCGAGGGCTGTGAAGGAGACCGGCAGCTTCAAGGAGACAGAACTGGAAGCCAGAATTACCTGGCTGTTCCACGTCATAGGCGTCAGGTTTTGCTTTCATAATGGAGAAGGAAAGCTGGTGATCCTGTTTTTTGGAGTTTCATTAGAAACTATAAAAGGCTGGCTTAAGAAGCTAAAAGGCGGCAGAAGAAAGAACTCCGTCAGCCAAACCTCCAGGAGTAAGGCAAAGAAGAGGAAAAAGAAATCTGCGCAAACGAAGGGAATATCTCAGGAGAACAGAACAAAAAAGCCAGATGTAAAAGAAGCTTCTGGTGAAGAGTCGAATGTGAGTAATGCTGTTGCTGAAGAGAAAACTAAGCAGATGGCAGAGTCTCGCATAGAAACTGAGAAGAAAGCATCTCAGCCTGAAGCACATGCAGCAGAGAATTTTCAAGATCATGCACCAAAAACTGAGGCGGTGCTGTTGGAAAATAATACAGCAGAACCGCAGACAGGGAAGCCATCAGCAGAGAAGCAGGAAGAAAATATCAAATCTGCTTCAAAGTCCGGCTTAATTACGCGTATTTGGGAAATACTAAGCAAAATAATCCGATTCCCGGGTAATCTGTGGAATAAGGTTATTTCAATAATTAAAGGTATAATTGAGAAAATTAAAAATATAAAGAAAACAATTTCAGGAATCACAGATAAGCTTGGCTGGTGGAAAGAATTTCTTACCAATGAACGGACCAAGGCTGCAATTTCTCTTATATGGAAAGATGCAAAAGGTCTGCTCCATCATGTACTTCCAACGAAATTGGAAGGTGATGTTACTTTTGGATGCGATGATCCGGCCATTACCGGGACAGTTCTGGCAGTGCTTGGTATGACCTTTCCATTTCACAAGAACAGGATTCAGGTGAATCCGCTTTTTGATGGAGAGAACCAGCTGACTGGAAATGTATTTCTGAAAGGTCGTATTTATGGCATTGTGCTTATCAAGGCAGCAATAGAGATTTACTTCAATAAAAATATGAAATACGTTATCAACCGATGGAAGCATAAGGAGGACTAGAAATGGAAAACGAAAACAACTTTAAAGAAACCGTAAGCTCCCTGTTTAAGGGAATGGATGGATTTGTATCTGCGAAGACAGTGGTAGGAGATGCGATCCATGTAGGAGACACCATTATACTTCCCCTGGTGGATGTATCCTTTGGTGTAGGCGCTGGTGCATTTGCAGGTGATAAAAAGAACAATGGCGGCGGAGGTCTCGCCGGAAAGATGACCCCATGCGCAGTTCTGGTAATCCAGAATGGTACCACCAAGCTTGTAAACGTAAAGAACCAGGATGGTCTTACTAAAGTTCTGGATATGGTTCCTGACTTTGTAAACCGCTTCGCACCTGGCGGAGATAACAGCGCGGATGAAACTGTAGATTCTGAAGAGAACTAGATCGTGTCTGATCGAGTAACTGATTATAAAAGCTGCAGGCGGTTATTTTAGAAGTTAATGTGTTCAGATGTGGCATTTCAGCATAAAATATACTAAACCAAAGAGGCAAGGCTGTATGAATTATGGGAAAAGCTCTTGGTTTTATGCTGTTTTTCATCGGACTTGGAATGGTGATCGGCTTGCTTGTCTCCGAGACCACCGCACTTCTGATTGCAGCAGCTTTGTGTATGCTGTGTGGCTATCATTTATTTTGTAAATAAAATGGGTATGAAAAGATTATCAGCGAATCCTTTCATACCCATTTACATTTTATGTAACTATCCTTTTTATTAAAATAATTTCTGTCTGGGAGAAGCTGCTCTGGAGTTTGTTGAAAAAGGCCTTCTGCAAAATGTGCGCCATACTTTGCGGGAATGATTTTCAACCACACTTAGAAAATACTTATTCGGGAAACAAAAAAAATAGCCCCCACAAAACTGTGAGGGCAGGTGTTTCTTAGGCTCTTTCAACGTTTCCGGATCTTAAGCAGGAAGTACATACGTACATTTTCTTAGCTCCGCCTTCAGTTTTAACCTTAACGGATTTCACGTTTGATTTCCACATCTTATTGGATCTTCTATGGGAATGACTCACATTATTTCCGAAATGAGCACCTTTTTCACAAATTGCGCATTTAGCCATGATAGCACCTCCTTGACGCTTTTTTTCAACAGTTCATATTCTAACAGATGGAAAAACATTTTGCAAGCAAAAAAAGGAAAATTTTAAAACAATTTAAAATAAATTTGCTATTTGCGTGGATGCGTGCTAAAATTGGACATTGTGTTATGAATGAAAAAAGGGTATAATATGGTATATACATTTTGAAAATCAAATTAATGGAGGTAAACCATATGAAGGGACGTATAGATTCCGGCCTTGGCCAGATCATTATTGATACGGATGTAATCGCGACTTATGCAGGAAGCGTTGCAGTAGAATGTTTTGGTATTATCGGTATGGCCGCTGTCAGCATGAAGGACGGCCTTGTAAAGCTGCTCAGGAGAGATTCCTTACAGCATGGTATAAATGTTAAGATCACAGAAGATAATAAGATTCGCCTTGATTTTCATGTAATCGTGGCGTACGGTGTGAATATCAGCACTATTGCAGATAATCTTGTAAACAATGTGAAATATAAAGTCGAGGCTTTTACAGGAATGGAGATTGAGAAGATCAACATTTACGTAGAAGGTGTTCGTGCAATAGATTAGGATTAGAGGAGGAAACTTGTGGTGGATAGACAGACCATAGATGCCAAGATACTTTCCAGAATGTTTCTGGCAGGAGCCAAGAACCTGGAAGCGAAGAAAGAATGGATCAACGAGCTGAATGTATTCCCGGTTCCGGATGGAGATACCGGTACGAATATGACAATGACTATTATGTCAGCTGCATCAGAGGTAAGCAGTCTTACAGATCCTGATATGGAGACACTCGCCAAGGCTATTTCGTCCGGTTCCCTGCGTGGAGCCAGAGGTAACTCAGGCGTTATTCTTTCCCAGCTTCTCAGAGGCTTTACCAAGGGAACCAAGGGACATAAAGAAATGGATGCAGTTGTGATCGCAGCTGC
Organism: Ruminococcus sp. RTP21358st1_G6_RTP21358_211008; assembly: GCF_040908885.1. NCBI lineage: Bacteria > Bacillati > Bacillota > Clostridia > Eubacteriales > Oscillospiraceae > Ruminococcus > Ruminococcus sp. RTP21358st1_G6_RTP21358_211008. The sequence goes on along the minus strand of NZ_JBDGDM010000002.1, from coordinate 109,594 downwards.
TATGGAGAAGGCTGTAGAGACTGCATACAAAGCAGTTATGAAGCCGAAGGAAGGTACCATTCTTACAGTAGCACGTGAGGCCGCAGTAAAGGCTGCTGAGATTGCAGAGGAATCTGCAAATCTGGAGCTTTTCTTCCGTGCCATTTTCGAGCATGCTGAGAAGACACTTGCCCGCACACCGGAAATGCTTCCTGTCCTGAAAGAAGCAGGTGTAGTAGACTCAGGCGGACAGGGACTTCTAGAAGTTTTCCGTGGTGCATTTGATGGTTATCTTGGAAAAGAAATCGACTATTCTGCATTTGAGAAGGTATCTTCCGGTCCGGCAGTGACCAGGATCTCCCAGCAGGCAGAAGCGGATATCAAATTTGGATATTGCACGGAGTTCATCATTCTTTTGAATAAGCCTCTTCCAGATGAGGAGCTTCACAGCTTCAAGGAGTTCCTTACATCAATTGGTGATTCCATTGTACTGGTAGCAGATGATGAAATCGTGAAAGTACATGTACACACCAATCATCCTGGCCAGGCATTCGAGAAAGCGCTTACCTACGGTGCACTTTCCCGCATGAAGATTGATAACATGCGTGAGGAACATCAGGAGAAGCTGATCAAGGATGCCGAGAAGCTTGCCCGGGAGCAGGAAGAACAGGAGAAGAAGGAAGCTGCTGCGAAAGCTGCCAAAGAGCATAAGAAATACGGATTTATCAGTGTTTCCGTCGGAGAAGGACTCTCCACCCTGTTTAAAGAGCTGAATGTAGATTATATCATCGAGGGCGGTCAGACCATGAACCCAAGTACAGAGGACATGCTCAATGCCATCGCTGAAGTAAATGCAGATACTATTTATATTTTCCCGAATAATAAGAATATTGTTCTTGCTGCAAACCAGGCGAGAGACCTTACCGAGGACAAAGAGATCGTGGTAGTTCCTACCAAGACGATTCCGCAGGGAATCACAGCTCTGATTAGCTTCCAGCCGGAAATGAATGGAGAAGAGAATCTGGAAGCCATGATGGAGGCTGTATCCATGGTGAAGACCGGACAGGTAACATACGCAGTCCGAGACACCAGACTGGATGAGAAAGAAATCCACGAGGGCGATATTATGGGAATCGGTGATCACGGAATTCTTGCAGTAGGAAAGGGACGTGAGAATGTTGCCAAAGAGATGGTGGCAGCTATGGTAGACGAGGATTCTGAGGTGATCAGCATTTACTACGGTGCTGAGACCACAGAAGAGGATGCCGAGAGCCTTGCCGCAGAGCTGGAGGAAGCATATCCGGACTGCGAAGTAGAGGTAAATATGGGCGGACAGCCGATTTATTATTACATTATTTCTGTTGAGTAATGAATAGCTGCAGGGCTGCGAGTGATAAAGAGATGGAAGACAGGGTGGAAGATTTCCGCCCTGTCTTCTTTAACAATAAACATAGGCTCATTGGTAATATTAAGTTTTTTGCGCACCGTGAAGCTGTTATTGAGTTCGAAGTGGTTAGCATGTGCAAAGTGAAATAAGTATGGAAAATCGGCAGTCTTTGTTGTAAAATAATGAGAACACTTTTCGGGCAAATGAAGAAAGACCCGGAAACAGAGATGAATGATCAGAAAGAGAGGAAAAACAGTGGCAAAGCTTCTTCGGGAACTAAAAGGAGTAGGAGAAAAGACGGAAAAACTATTTCAGAAGATCGGTATCACTACAACAGATGATCTGCTCCATTATTATCCAAGAAATTACGACTCATATGAGGCACCGGAGGAAATTGGTTCTTTGAAGGAGAACTCCGTGGTGTCTGTTCGTGGAACAGTCACTGCCGGAGTCTATGTAAACAGGATCCGTAATCTTCAGGTGATCTCCATCACTGTGGCAGATACCACCGGAAAACTTCCTGTGGTATGGTTTAATGCCCCCTACTTAAAAAACACCCTGAAAAAAGGCAGCTGCTTTATTTTCCGTGGCAAAATCTCCAGAAAAAAAGGTCATCTGGAGATGGAGCATCCGGAGATTTTCACACCGGCGGCTTATGAAGAAATCCTTCACAGCATGCAGCCCATATACGGACTTACTGCAGGGCTTACAAACAAACTGATAATCAAGCTGATGCATCAGATCCTGGATGAACAGAGCCTGCAGACAGAATTTCTCCCAGATGAGATTAAGGAATTTTATCATCTGGCAGATGATAATTATGCTATTTCAACTGTCCATTTTCCAGGCAATATGCAGGAACTTCTGGTGGCACGAAAACGCCTTGTGTTTGACGAATTTCTTTTGTTTATTCTGGCAGTACAGATCCTGAAGGGAAAAACAGAAGAAGCTCCTAACGCTTTTCCCATGAAGCCGGTGTGGACCACAGAACAGGTTATGGAAGGTCTTCCTTATCATCTGACAAAGGCACAGCTAAACGCCTGGCATGAGATTGAAAGAGACCTTTGCGGGCATACCCTTATGTCCCGGCTGGTTCAGGGCGACGTTGGAAGCGGAAAAACGATTCTGGCGTTTCTGGCAATGATCCTTACTGTGGAAAATGGCTATCAGGCAGCATTGATGGTACCCACAGAGGTACTTGCAAATCAGCATTTTGAAGCATTTACAAAGCTGATAGAGGAACAGGAAATTTCATCCTGCCATCCGGTTCTTCTTACTGGCTCAACCACCCAGAAAGAAAAAAGAAGAATCTATGGAGAAATCGCATCCGGGGAGGCAAATGTGATCATTGGAACTCACGCCCTGATCCAGGAAAAAGTGGTGTACGAGAATCTTGGCCTTGTGATCACCGATGAGCAGCATCGCTTTGGCGTGAAGCAAAGAGAGGCACTGACTACCAGGGGAAATGCGCCGCATGTGCTGGTTATGAGTGCCACTCCCATCCCCAGAACTCTTGCGATCATTGTATACGGGGATCTGGATATTTCCATTATAGATGAGCTTCCTGCCATGCGTCTCCCGATTAAGAACTGTGTAGTTGGCACGTCTTATCGCCCGAAAGCCTACTCCTTTATAGAAAGGCAGGTGCGGGAAGGGCGCCAGGCGTATGTGATTTGCCCTATGGTCGAAGAAAGTGAGGGGGCAGATGGGGAAAACGTGACGGACTATACAGCACGGCTGAGGGAGATTTTCCCATCAGACATCACCATTGGAATGCTCCATGGAAAAATGAAGCCCAAGGAAAAGAATGGAATCATGGAACAGTTTGCAAGGGGAGAAATCCAGGTGCTGGTGTCTACTACAGTAGTGGAAGTAGGGGTAAATGTGCCAAACGCTACGGTGATGATGGTAGAAAATGCGGAGCGGTTCGGACTTGCGCAGCTTCATCAGCTGAGAGGGCGTGTTGGACGTGGGGCGTATCAGTCTTACTGTATTTTTATGCAGGGAAATGAAGAGGAAGAGACCTCCAGAAGACTGGAGATTTTGAATAAATCGAATGATGGATTTTTTATAGCAGGGGAGGATCTGAAGCTTCGGGGACCGGGAGATCTGTTTGGAATCCGTCAGAGCGGACAGCTGGAGTTTCGGATCGGAGATATTTATCAGGATTCGGATATATTGAAGGCTGCCAGTGATGCTGCGGGAGGAATCCTGGATCTTGACAGGGAGCTGGAGCTGCCCCAGCACGAAAAATTGAAAGAAAGATTGAATGCTTATATGAAATATGACCTTGAGAACCTTGGATTGTAAGGTTTTACAGGGAAATAGATGACGAAAAAAATAAGAAAATCCATCCTTTTTTTGGTAATAACTGTGCAAGAAAACAAAAATTATCAGGATTTTAAGATTTGTACCCGAGGATTTCCTGAAATTAACAGGTTTTGTTTGTATACTTTTACCTATGAATTCAGAGAAATGGTTTGTCAAGGGGGATTTTATCAGAACTTGCAAAAAAAATTGATTCGTAGTATTCTATCATAGAAGCGAAAACGAAGATTATATTCACCGTCAAGGAGGCTATTATAATGGCTACGAAGAGAACTACAAAAAAGGCAGAAACAATGGCGGCCAAGAAGGCTGCTAAGACTGTGGCTGAGGTTAAAGCTACAGCTGCAGCAGAGGTAAAGGCTGAGCCAAGTAAGGCAGAGGCTGTTAAGACAGCTGTTGTTGAGACTGTGAAAGCAGCTACAGAGACTGTTAAGGCTGCTACTGAGAGCGTTAAAGAGACTGCGAAAGAGGCTGTTAAGGAGACTGCAAAGGCTCCGGCTAAGACAGCTGGGAAGGCAGAGGCTAAGAAGCCTGCTGTTAGAAGAACTGCTAAGAAGGCGGCTGTTGCAGCAGAGGAGATTTTTATTCAGTATGCAGGCAAGGAATTCACTACTAAGGATGTAGTAGCAAATGTGAAAAAGGCCTGGACAGAGATGACCGGAAAGAAAGAAGAAGATATCCAGGATATTAAAGTTTACGTTAAGACTGAAGAGAATAAGGCATATTATGTAGTAAACGGTGAAGCAGAGGGACATTACGTAGAGCTGTAATTTCCCCTATATGAATGGCTTCAGGGAGTGTGTGAGTGCGTTCCCTGAAGCCTTTTTTGATTTCGAGGGACGTGAGAGGAAGTGAGTGCCGTCTGGGGGCGGTGCCGAAATGGGGTGTCTGGCTCCGCCGCCTAGTGATCTATAAAATTGCAAACTCGCCCTTGCAGGGCTCAGACAGTGCAATTTTATAGATCGCTATGCTCGCCAGACGCCCCATTTCGGCAATGCCCCCAGACGGCACCCACTTCCTCTCACTGGTTACTGGGAAGGGACGGCGGCTGCAGGCAGCGCCTGGGGATAGGATAATTGTATAGGTGGGAAGGTGCAAGATGGGATCGGGGGATGGAGAGCTTGCGTGCGGGCAGCGCCTGGGGGAGGATAATTGTGTAAGTGGGAAGGTGCAAGATGGGATCGGGAAATGGAGAGCTTGTGTGCAGGGCAGTGCTTAGTGTGGGGAAATAAATTGCTGGACAAAAGGGGGTAAATAGGATAAAATATTTAGATATAGACAGGAGTAGCCCCTTGATTTGACAAGGGGTCTTTTTATGAAAGGAATAAAGTATGTTTAATGAAATTGATTTCAGTAAGATAGATACGAGTATTACACCGCCTCAGGATGATACAGAGCGTCAGTATTATTATATGGCGAAGCTGGCTGAGATGGTGGCTTTGAGGGAGCGGGAGCTGGGACGGCGGATTACTTATTGTCTGCAGACGTTTGGGTGTCAGATGAATGAGAAGCAATCTGAGGTTGTCGCAGGGATTATGGATGAGATTGGTTTTAAGAGACAGGAAACAGAGGATGCGGATGTTGTGATTTATAATACCTGTACGGTTCGTGAGAATGCCAATCTTAAGGTGTATGGTCGCCTTGGTAAGTTGCATAGTCTGAAGAAGTCTAATCCGGATATGAAGATTGCTTTGTTTGGGTGTATGATGCAGGAGAAGCAGGTTGTGGATAAGATCCAGAAGGATTATCCATTTGTCAATCTGGTGTTTGGAACCCATAATATTTTTAAGTTTGCAGAGCTGTTTTATGAGATGGAGAATCGTGACAGCCAGCTGATCGATATCTGGGAGGGTACGGATAAGATCGTGGAGGAGCTGCCTACAGAGCGTAATTATTCTTTTAAGTCCGGTGTGAATATTATGTTTGGATGTAATAATTTCTGCAGTTATTGCATTGTGCCTTATGTAAGAGGGCGTGAAAGAAGCCGTGAGCCGGAGGCGATTGTGAAAGAGATAGAGGCTCTGGTGGCGGATGGCGTTACAGAGGTTATGCTTCTGGGACAGAATGTAAACTCTTATGGAAAGACTTTGAAGGATCCGGTGACTTTTGCACAGCTTCTTGAGAAGGTGGAGCAGATCGAGGGGCTGAAGAGAATCCGGTTTATGACTTCTCATCCGAAGGATCTATCTGATGAGCTGATCGAATATATGAGTAAGAGCAGGAAGGTGTGCCATCATCTGCATCTGCCTATGCAGTCTGGCAGCAGCCGTATCCTGAAGATCATGAACCGGCATTATGATAAGGAGAAGTATCTGGGACTGGTGGAGAAAATCCGTACAGCGGTGCCGGATATTTCCCTGACTACAGATATTATTGTAGGTTTCCCGGGTGAAACTGAGGAGGATTTTCAGGAAACTCTGGATGTAGTGGAGAAATCTGATTTTGATACTGCATTTACCTTTATCTATTCCAAGAGAAGCGGCACTCCTGCGGCGAAGATGGAGGATCAGGTTCCAGAGGATGTGGTGAAGGATCGTTTTGACCGCCTTCTAAAGCTGGTTCAGGAGAAAGGAAGAGAAGTCTCTTCCAGATTCCAGGGCGAGGTTCAGGAAGTTCTTGTTGAGACGGAGAGCAAGGAAAAGGGTATTTTCACAGGAAGAACCCAGTATAATCTGCTGGTTCATTTTCCAGGAACCCCGGATCTTCTTGGCAAGTATGTGAATGTGCGTCTGGATACCTGTAAAGGCTTCTATTACATGGGAACAAGAGTGGAGGATTAAAGCACCTGCCGAATCGTTACAAAAGATTTATATATCAGATTTTTTTATTCTGTAATCCTGACTATGAATAAAAAGCAATATTTGGCAAAAAGGCTACTGTCACTCCGTGACCAGTAACACGCTTTGCGATGCGCAGAAATCATGCATTCGCATGATTTCGTGCTGAGATTCCCGGACTTCCTGTGAACTTTGTTCGCAAAAAACACCTTGCGGAACGTTACCATTGAACCGTAAAGTAAAAAGCGCAAATAATATAAATAATTACAAAAAAGGTTGCATTTTTGTGATAAATAGTGCAATATTATTATATTGAACACTCGTGGGAAAGGCGGCACCTGTAATGGTTAAAGGGCTGTGCAGGAAATTTAATGCATTGTTGAGGAAAGAAGCAGTTCATGAGAATGAGCCTCAGCGTATATTGTTCCTTCTCAGAATTATATTGTTGATTCTGGGACTTTATTTTCTGATCATTCCGTTAGTATTCTGCATTGTGGGACCGAAGACAGAGGTCTGGACAGGATATATTTTCGCAGCAATGTCGGTTGCTGCTTTTTATGCAACATACCGGTTGAAGGTACACACCAGTGTGCTTGTCTGCAGTAGTCTGCAGCTGGCATGGGTGATTGTGTTTGTTATTCTCTATGGATGGGACTGCGGTATTCAGCATCTGATGTTTGAGATGCTGGTACTGGTATATTTTGCTGTCTACAATTCTCTTGTGTATAAGGTCAGCTATACAGTAGTTCTGTTCGCAGTACGATTCAGCCTGTTTTTGTACTGCAGGGTAAATATTTCTGTTTTTGCCCTGACAGAAACGGCTACAGTTGTATTACAGATCATAAATACCATTGTGACGTTTGTGCTTATGGCTGTAGCGTGCAGTATGTTCAGCTCCAATGTGGAATCTGCGGAGAAGAAGCTGGTGCTGTATAATGAGCAGTTGAAGAAACAGGCAGGGACCGATCCGCTGACAGGTTTGTGGAACCGCCGTCAGATGATACAGTACATTACGGAGAAGCGCAGGAAAGAGCCTGTTATGGCGTTTACCATTGGTATGGGCGATATTGATTTCTTTAAGAGAATTAATGACCACTGGGGACATGACTGCGGAGATGCGGTACTGGTATGGATCACACAGCACATGAGCCGGGAACTGGGTGAGCATGCCAAATTGTGCCGCTGGGGAGGCGAAGAATTCATCTTCTTTTTCCCGGATATGAACGGAGACGAAGTATGCCTTATGCTCAACACTCTTCGCATGAAGCTGGGCAACGATCTGTTTGACTGGAGGGGAGAATGGATTCCGGTTACTATGACGTTTGGCGTGGAGGAGAATGATTTCAAGTCCAATATAGACACCTTGCTGAAAAATGTGGATGCGAAACTTTATATGGGCAAAGAACAGGGAAGAGACCGGGTGATCTATTAAACTCACCGGGTCTTTTGTCGAATTAACAACAGTAATAAGCAGGAGAATAAAACTTGTATGTATACAGTTGAAGAAATAAAAAATAAAGTAAAAACAGGAACCTGGACAAAAGAGGATGTGGCACGCTGTGTGGAGGAGCTGAAGCAGATATCGGATTTTACTGTTTATACAGAAGAAATCTATTATATAAGTTATGGGATTTTTGCCTATAATTTTCGGGAATATGCTTATTCTCTGATCGAAATCTGCCGGGAGGCCGGAGTTCACATGGAGCGTTCCAAGGAGAAATCCAGACTTTATCTTGCCCTGGTAAGACTTTATTTCTGCCTTGGTTTTCCCCCGAAGATTGTGGAATATGGCCTGAAATATGCCAATTCCGGATTTACCTTAAGATCCCCTCTGAAATCCGTTTATAACACTATCGTAGCCGCTTTTTCAGACTGTGGACTGTTTTTTGAGGCGGATTTTTATCTGGAGAAAATGATGGATATTTCCAGACTGGATCCCTGTGACAGCAGTGTGGATTTCTGGAATTCGGATACTTTAAATGAGCTGGTCTATTATGACAGCAAGGTTTACGTGAAGCTGGGAATGGGAGATGTTGCAGGTGCAGAGCAGGCGTCAGCGGATATGCAGGCGATTCTTACAGAACGGGAGATTCCTGAAGATGGCAGAGCCTTTTTCCTGCTTCAGAAGGAATTTACGGACTTGTATCTTCGCCTTTACCAGCAAAAAGACAAGGCGGTCATTGCGGAAGAATTTAACAATTATATGAAGAAAATGGAAGCCGGGGAGGGTGCCAGGGATACCTTAAGCTTCTGCGTCTGCTATTTCGGAGAGTTCCTTCAGGTAATGGCGGAGGAAGAACGCTGGGACGATATTATACGTATTGGCAATTACATTAAGAATGCCAGAAATTTCAGTGGAAGCTTCTGCACGGTTTATAAGCTTATGCGCACGGCTGCATACGGAAGTGACCGGGAAGAGCTTCGGAGACAGATACCGGAATTCGAGAAAATGTATCTGGAGTCTCTGGAGCAGGAGAAGGAGAATTACGACCAGATGGTACGTCTCCTTACCCGTGAGGAGCTTCGGATTGAACGCCTGAAGGTGTCCATGGAGAAGGATGCCCTTACCGGCTGTCTGAACCGTGCGGCTTTTGACAACAACAGCAAGCGATTTATGAAGAATCATAAGAAGGGCAGCCTTGTATTTATTGACCTGGATTATCTGAAGCTGATCAATGACTGCTATGGCCATGAAAACGGAGACCGTTACCTGGTGTGTTTTGCAGAGAATATGAAGTGTGCTATGGACAGGCAGGATCTTCTGTACCGGTATGCAGGAGATGAGTTCCTTATTTTGTCTGCACTGGAGCCGGAGCAGATCCAGGAACGGCTAAACGAAATTCTGGAAAAGAGCCCGATTCATTTTGATATTAACGGAGAAATCCGCAACATCAGCTTTTCCTATGGCATTGTGGCATTTGAGGAAAAAAAGGGAAAAATCGCAGATTTGGTGAAGGAAGCGGATCAAAGAATGTATCAGTGCAAGAGCCGGAATCATGAGCGTATTTCCAAAAGAGGTGCGGCGGAATGATCACGCGGGAAAATATTATTCATTTTTACACCAAATACAAAGAAAATCTGAAGACGGAAGATCAGATTCAGGAGAATCTGCTGAAGGCAGAAGACCAGGAGGCGTGGATCGAAAATCTGAAGAACAAATCCAGAATGATGCGCCGGCTTTACATTGAAAATGAGGCACTTCTGAATCTGTATATCCGCCCCTTCCTTGACGGAGAGGCGGAGCTGAACGAGGAACTGGCAAGAGAATTTCTGCATCAGATCCGCATGGCCGATGATGAGGGCTATGAGGATAACCTTGCCATGCTGGAAATTCTGGAGCTTCTGGATGGATATTTTCAGAAAAGTGATGATCTGGACTCTTATATCTGGACCCTGAATCTTCTGGGAAATTTTTATAACCGTCCCTTCAGTGATGAAGATGGAAAGAAAGGAGCCATGTATTTTGACAGACTGCGGGCACTTTCTTCCAGATATTTTGAGATTGAGGATTTTGACGTAAGGAAGCGAATCCTTTTTTCCTATTATAATTTTCCGATCGTGTTGATGAACTTTAACCTGGACACGTCCAAGGAGCTTTTGCAGTACATTGATGAGGCACTGGAATTTTATAATGATGAGAAAGTCCGGGAATTAGACGGAGAGCGGTTTGATTTTGATGATCTGATCGAAGAACTGAATTATGATCTTCTTGGAAATTCAGTCCTGAGATTTACAGTGAGGGAGATTGATCCGGAGCTTCTTTCCAGAGCATCCCGGGTACTGGAAGAATATTATCAGCGTGAGCTTGAGAAGAATCCGGAGCCCTACGAAATGCTGGATGAAATATACTGTAATTATAAGTCCTGTCTGTTCTATCAGGGGAAGATAACCTGCACGGAGCTTCTGGAGGATTATCGGAAATTCTGTGAATACAGTATGGAGCATGACGATCTGGACAGCCAGGAGGGAGTGTCTTTTTCTGACAGCCGCTATTTTCAGGTTGCGATCAACCATCTGCCGACGATTCTGGAATTGTTGGAGAAATATGCGGATGAATATCATGGAGCACCAGATCTCCGTGATTTTTGTGTATCCAATTATGTGCATGCTATTCGCAGGCTGTCCAGAACAGAAAACGATACCTTTGTAAATGATGTAGTATGGCGTTCTCTCAGGGATGTGTTGAAATATATTACCGGAGATGAAATAAACACCCTGGTTCTTATGCAGATCATGGTAAGCCGGGATGAGGGCACTGCCATGCACAGTGCAATGGTGGAGCAGATTGCCAGGCGAATTCTGAATGTAGTGCTGAAAAAGCAGCCGGAGCTTCTGATCGGAACCTTTGGATATGAGAATGTGGTGGAAGTGCTGGAAAATCAGGAGACCATTCTGGACTATGTTTCCCAGTCTGCACAGCTTCTGGATATTGGAATGATCAGACTTGCATCTATTGTGAACAAGCAGTCACGGCAGCTGACACAAAGGGAAAAGAATGATATTCTCAGCCATCCCTGCGAAGGGGCTAAATTCGTCGAGGAGATTCCGGCTCTTCGCAAATATCGGGATGCTGTTCTGGGACATCACAAATCCTGGGATGGAAAAATAGGATATCCGGCAGATTTTGACAATACCAGGTCAAATGTGCGTTTCCTTATTGAAATACTGCATATCAGTGATTGTCTGGATGCAGCCACTGACTTTGTGGGACGAAGCTATAAGAATGCCAAGAAGCTGGAACAGGTAGCAGAGGAGTTTTCCTGGGGAAAGGGTTCTGTTTATTGTCCGGAGCTGGTGGAGCTTCTGGAAGTGGACAAAGAACTGCGGGCAGATCTCAGATATCTGCTGGGAGCGGGACGCATCCGTACCTGTTATTCTGTATATGGAAAGGCAGTAGATCAAAATGAAATAGAAGAAAGCAGGTTGTTTACAGATATTGAAAACTGGGAAGCCAGCAGCCAGAAGCAAAGTGATGAAGAGGGAGATACGATTCTCGATTTTCTTCACAAAAGCGGAAACGAGAGCCGTCAGCTTCTTGGAGCACTGGCAAGGAATTCTCTGATCATTTTGTATGTGGATATGATGTCTGGCAAATACAAGGTATACTACCGCGGAAACCAGAGACTTCTGGATAAAAAGATTCCAGACGGTTATTACGGAGACTTCCTGAAAGAATATCTGGCGCCAAACTGTGAACCGGGCGACTGGGAAAAAGTACGGCTGAAAATCAGACTGTCAGAGCTTTCCCATATATTTCTGGAGCAGGAGGGCAGCTATGAGTGTGAAGCCCGGATCCGGGCAAAAGATGCCTACCGATGGGTGCGGTTCCAGTTTATCTGCCTGGACGAAGAAAATGTTATGCCCGGCATGATGACTCTGATCGCAACAGATGTCCAGGAAAGCCACAGCAGAAATGAACAGCTGATGAACAGTCTGAAGGAGGCATATCAGTCCGCAGAAGAGGCAAACAAGGCAAAAAGTATTTTCCTCAGCAGTATGTCCCATGACATCCGCACTCCTATGAATGGAATCCTTGGTATGACCCAGATCGCTATGAATCATCTGAACGATCCGGCACGTATTCTGGATTGTCTTCAGAAGATTGATGATTCTTCCAGACACCTTCTGGAGCTGATCAATGAGGTTCTGGATATGTCAAAAATTGAAAGTGGGGCTACGACACTTCACGAGGAACCACTGTACCTGAGCAAAACCATGAAAATTGTGGATGGAGTATGCCGTCAGGCAGCTGTTAATAAACAACAGATTTTTGATATGGATATAGAAGAAATCCGGGATGATCATGTGCTGGCAGATCCGGTAAGACTCAGGCAGGTTCTGATCAATCTGATTTCAAATGGAGTAAAGTATACGCCTGAGCATGGATGTGTGCAGGTAAAAGTAACCCAGGGCAATAGCTTTGCAGAGGGCAAAGCAAGCTATTCTTTTGTGGTGCAGGATAATGGAATCGGCATGTCGGAAGAATTTCAGGAGAAGCTGTTTGAGCCTTTTTCCCGCGAGGACAACAGTATGACAAATGCTACCCAGGGAACAGGACTGGGACTTTCTATAGCCAAGTCCATCATTTCGCAGATGGGTGGAAGTATTGAGGTAAAGAGCATTCAGGGGAAAGGTACGACTTTTCTTGTGCGGCTGGATCTGAAGCTTGTGGAAGAAGAGAAGGAGGCTGACCAGGCCCTACTGGCAGCAGAGGCTGGTGAAGAGAAGGAAAAAGATCCGGGCTTTTTGAAGGGACGCAGGATCATGCTGGTGGAGGACAATGAGCTGAACCGGGAGATTGCTTACGAGCTTTTGTCCGAATCCGGTCTGATCGTGGATGTGGCAGAGAATGGACAGGAGGCGATCAAGCTTCTTGGAATCAGGCCGGAGAATTATTATGAACTGATCTTTATGGATATTCAGATGCCGGTGATGAATGGTTATGAGGCCACGGCAAATATTCGCGCAGGAGAGAGCGACTACTGGAAAACTATTCCGGTGATCGCCATGACTGCAAATGTGTTCCAGGAGGATGAGAGCCGGGCAGCAGAGTGTGGAATGAGTGATTATGTGACTAAGCCAATTGACATGAATGTGATTTATTCTGTCCTTGAAAAATGGCTTCGAGGACAGAAAGGATGATGTGAGCCAGTACCTGCCAGAGCTTTTTATATACTCTGGCAGCAGACCGGAAGGGGCTTCCGGTGGTGCTGGCATATGGATGAGGGAGCGATAGAGTTGAGTAAGAATAAGTACGAAATAGATATGTGTAACGGAACCATTATGGACAAGCTGGTTTCTTTTGCCATTCCGCTGATGGTTTCCGGAATTCTGCAGCTGATGTTCAATGCTGTGGATATTATTGTGGTGGGACGGTTTTCCGGCAGCCAGGCCCTGGCAGCAGTTGGTTCTACTACCGCTTTGATCAATGTGTTTACCAATCTTTTTATTGGTGTTTCACTGGGAGCTAATGTACTGGCTGCCAGGTTCTATGCGGCAGGTAAGGCGAAGGAGATGTCGGAAACGGTACATACGTCTGTTACACTGGCTTTGGTCAGTGGTGTGGCGATGGCTGCTGTAGGACTTGTTTTTTCAAGATGGGCACTGGAGGTTATGGGAACGCCTGCGGATGTGATTGACCAGTCCACTTTGTATATGAGGATTTATTTCCTGGGAATGCCGTTTTTTATGCTTTATAACTATGGTGCAGCTATTCTGCGTGCGGTAGGGGATACCAAGCGTCCGCTGATGTTCCTAGTTGTGGCAGGTGTGACCAACGCGGTGCTGAATATGATTCTGGTGATCGTGTTTCATCTGGGTGTTGCAGGTGTTGCCATTGCGACCATTATTTCCCAGCTGATTTCTTGTATTCTGGTTCTCCGCTGTCTGTATATGACGGACAGCAGTTATCAGCTCCGGTTTTCCAGATTGTGCATGAAGAAATTTTATCTGGTACAGATTTTCCAGGTGGGAATACCGGCAGGAGTGCAGAGTACGGTTATTAATATTTCCAATGCGCTTTTGCAGTCTTCTGTAAATTCCTTTGGTTCCACTGCTATGGCTGGTTATACGGCGGCGAATAATATTCTGGGATTTTTGTATGCGTCTGTAAATGCGGTCACCCAGGCCTGTATGAGCTTTACCAGCCAGAATTATGGTGTTGGAAAATATAAACGTATGGACAGAGTGCTGCTGGACTGCGGAATCCTGTCCTTTGTGATCGCCCTTGTGCTGGGATGCGGATCTTATATGTGTGGCGGTGAAATCCTGAAGGTTTACACAGAGGATCCGGAGGTTATCCGATGTGGTGTGGAGATTCTTTCCATCACCACAGTGCCTTATTTCTTATGTGGAATCATGGATCTTTTTCCTGGCGCTCTCCGGGGAATGGGACATTCCGGTGTGCCTATGATCCTTTCTATTATCGGTACGGTTGGTACCAGAATTGTGTGGATCTTCTGGATATTCCCACAGCACAGAAGCCTGTACACCTTGTTTATTTCCTATCCGGCATCCTGGTTCATTACCATTGTGCTGCAGGTGGTCTGCTTTGTGTTTGTGAGACGGACGGTGCATGGACAGCTGAAGGGTACCGGGAAAGCGGCGTGATGGAAAGAAAGAAGAGAAATGTTATAATATGTTTCTGAAACGGGTAAGAGCCAGGGAAAGCGAAACGCTTCCCTGGCTCGTTTTTAGCTTCCGTTCCCTCTGAGCTTCACGAAAGATAATAATGGAAAATGACATAATTGGGTAAGTGTGAATGATTTAATAATTCGGCTGGGCTAACTTCCTCCCATTAAAGTTAGTGCAGGCGATTATTTGTGTGGGCATTTGGCGTATGTGTATGTGCCGACATAATCCATGATGACAAGATGATTGCATTTTTGACAAATTTTTGCAGTATAGCGTTTTACTTCACAACCACCATTACTTTTTGAATTATGAACATCAGCATATCCAGATTTAAAATCGTGAGTACAAATAATTGCACGTGGTTCTAAATCGGAGTCATTGACTAAGATATTTACATGTTCATCTGTTTCAAAGTAGATATTAGAATTTGCAAAGGGGTTGTTTGAAGCACTGTCAACAAATGATACTGTTTCATTAAGTTGCACAGAATCTGCAGCTTCCGTTGTCTGCATCGGCGCATACCCAAACACCGTAGTCCCGCTCAAAAACACAGATGCCAATATTGCCGCAGCAGTACCAATTTTACTGACTTTTCTATTCTTCCTCATAATAAATTCCACTCTCCTTTTCATTGTATGTTTGGTCCCCAATAAGTTGTTTTTCCAGACTACAGGAACCTGTCTGTTTCTTGCGGAAAGATTTACGAGAGCGACTGCGTAGGCTTTTCTCTCCTCCGTGGTGAAACCTTCGGTGGCGGCTTGATCTGCAATGTTTTCGGAAAAGCTGGTGTAAAGCAGAAGCGTAAGCAATGTTAACGGATTATAAAAATGAAGGCAAATGGCTAACAGGCAGAGCAGCTTTACTGCTGAGTCATGGCAGCACAGGTGTGAATATTCGTGCCTCAAAATCATTTCTGACAATCTGGAATCCTCAAGGCTCTCCGGCGCGACAATGAAAGGCTTCAGGAAACCTATAGTATAAGGAGAACCGATAAGAGGAGAAATGCGATATTGTACATCTCCAATTCCAGGTAAGAAACAATTTCTCGTCTCAGTAATTCTTTTCAGCTTTCGCGTGAGCCGATGGTACTTAATGATTTCATAAATACTGAAACCGCTTACCAGAAACAGCCAGCATAATCCAATCATAAGAATCCAGTCGGACATCCAGAGTGAAATTCCGTTGTAAGAAATTGCTTCTTTGTCATCAAAATTGATAAAGTAGGAAATGTTCATAAGAGAATCCGTTTCTCTTAACAAATCCTCGGGCATCAGATATTTAACCACCTGAAACGGTATCAAATACCCTGCCAGACTCAGAAACACCAGGTTCCGGCCAAGCCGGTATGAAAATTTTTTCCTTTGGAGAAGCAAGAGCAGGAGACAGATGATCAGTGGCACTGTTCCTGCTATGCTCATACAGATTAAAAGCATGCAAGTCCCTCACTTAAAATTTGTCAATAAAATCCAGCAAGTCCTTCTGATCTTCTTCGCTGAGATCGGAATCTTCGGCAAAGGCACAGAACAGACAGGTAAGTGAATTTTTAAAGCTCTGGAAATCAGAATCTCCAGAATCCCTGCAGCTGGTCTGGCGATTTTTTATCAGCTCCTTCATCGCATTCCGGAACAACAGGTTCTTCTTATCAAG
Organism: Ruminococcus sp. RTP21358st1_G6_RTP21358_211008; assembly: GCF_040908885.1. NCBI lineage: Bacteria > Bacillati > Bacillota > Clostridia > Eubacteriales > Oscillospiraceae > Ruminococcus > Ruminococcus sp. RTP21358st1_G6_RTP21358_211008. Next base: position 93,343 of record NZ_JBDGDM010000002.1, on the reverse strand, counting down.
CTTTCGTCTAAGCTGCAAACAGTGTACGAAGAGACCTAAGGTTACCAGAGGAAGGCTAAAGGATAACAGAATTGCTTTCGCCAGGTAAAAGGCAGCAGCCGGCTGATCCAAATTCGGAATTCCGTTCATCATGCAGATCAGCAGCGAGCATCCGGTGACGATCACAAAAAGAACGCCGGATAAGGTTAAAATTATTTTTTTCATTGAGTACCTCCTCATTCTACGTAGAAGCGGGAATTCAGAAATAATTTTGTTTTCTGCTCCCTTCACTATATATACGAAAACCAGAGAAAGAAATAACACGAAATCTGAAAAAATTTTTGGAAATTTTTCAGATAAGATAAATTTATGGTATACTTACAGAGAGATTGAGAAAAATTACAGGTCTGATATCATATTAGATATTGAAAAGACACTTCCTAGAGCATGTAAAAACCAACGCTTTGTTAGGAAACTGCAAATAATCATAGAAGGAGAACAATCATGCCCAAATTTCTGATCATCGACGGCTCCTCCATGCTGTCTACATCCTATTATGGAAATCTTCCCAAATCTATTCTTTTCGCAAAGACAGACGAGGAAAAAGAGAGACACTATCCGGAAATCCTGCACACCTCCGATGGAAAATATACAAATGCCATGTTCACCATGCTTCGCACCCTTCTGGCTGTTTATAAGAAGGTAAAGCCGGAATACGCGGCATTTACCTTTGATATGACAAGAGATACCTTCCGCCGCACCCAGCTTGGCGCCGATTTTTACAAAGCCAATCGCAAGGAGACTGCCCAGCCATTAAAAGAACAGTTTGTCCAGATGGAAGAGCTTCTGAAAGCAATCGGCTGTCCGGTATTTATGAGCCAGGACTATGAGGCTGATGATTATGCGGCATCCCTTGTGGAGAAATTTCAGGGCCCGGATCTGCAGACCTATGTGCTTACCAAGGATCACGATTATTTTCAGCTGGTAAGCGAATACACCCGCATGTGGCGCGTTGTTACAAAGGATAAGCTGGAGAACTTAAAGGATGCATACGGCCTGTTTGGAAAAGAGGCTTACGAGGCACTTCCTTCCAATGTATTTGAATATACACCGGAAATCGTCTGCTCTGAGGAAGGAGTGTATCCGGAACAGATTCCTGTGCTTCTGGCAATCACCGGAGATCCAGGCGATGGAATTCCAGGCTGTAAAGGCGTTTCCTCAGCAGCAGCGCCGCTGGTAGCAGAATATAAAACTCTGGACGCGATTTATGAAGCAATTGAGGACTGCGAAGGCGTGGCAAAGAAAGAAAAGGAACTGAATACTTTCTGGAAAGAAAACCTTGGAATTGGCAGAAGCCCTCTGAAAGCACTGAAAACAAATAAAGAGATGGTATACTTAAGCGAACAGCTGGCAACGATGAAACGCGATATTGAGATAAAAGAAAGCCTGGAAGATATGCGGCTTCATATTAATACAGAAGAACTGATCAGACAGCTGAAGCGCTACGAAATGAACAGTATTGTGACAGAATATGAAAAAATATCAAAATAGTCGAAATATAAAGAAAACAATTAATTGTCAGAAAAAAGAGAAAATATCAGAAAAATACAATTGACGGTTGGTAATGTGTGTTTATTTACACAAAAAATACATAAAATTTTCACAAAACACTTGCCTAAAACGGAGTAATACGCTATAATTTCCCCATACTACTTATTGATCAATTTCAATAAATTTAATTCATGGAGGGAAATGTATGAAGAAAGATTTGAAAACACTCAATAAGTCTGTTGCCATTGCAATTGCAGCGGCAATGACCGCAACTTCCGCACCGACACCACTTCTGGCGTCAGATTTTACAGATGGAGGAGATTTCGTATCTGAGTCTCCGGCAGCGGAAGCGGACACCACAGAGGAAGCTGCTGTAGAGGCAGATGGCTTCGGAGATGAAGCCGCAGTGGCAGCTGTTACAGAGGATGGCTTCGGTGACAGCGAGGCAGTTGCAGACGCAGCAGAGAGCGGAAGCACCGATGATGTTGCTGCTTTTGATGCAGAGGCACCTGGCAAGATCGGACATGTTGCATTTGATGAGGAGGATAAGAATGTTCTTACCTGGTATGCGGATCAGAAGGCAGATGAATACCAGATCCGTGTAACAGACGGAGAGTACACTTACCGCTACTCTTATGATGCAAGCGAGCCAGAGACCGGTTATCCGTCCACTGTCGACTTAAGCTATAGACTTACAGATCTTACCATGCAGCCGTTCAAGGTTGACGCAGAAGGAAACCTTGTATACAAACCAGATGGTAAAGACGGATATATTGCAGGTCTTGAGAATGGCAAGACATACAAAGTTTCCGTTCGCGCCGTAAACCGTAACAGTGCAGATGGAACTGTTGCATATGGTGAATGGTCTGATGCTGTAGATTATACCTACGCAAAGAAGGTCGCTGAGCCGAAGAGCGTGACAATTTATGCAGCTGAAAGAAAGAATCAGATCCAGGTATCCGGCGAGAACCAGAACCTTGAGGTTTCCATTAAGGATGAAGCTGGAAATGAATATTATTCTTATGCATACGGAGCAAAGGAACCCTCCTATGTAACTACTTCAGGTAACTGGCTCTATTTCCATGAGAATTACGGTTATCTGCTTAAAAAGAACGACACCACAGGTCTTTATGAAGTCGCTTCTGATGCAGACGGAAAATATATCGGTGCTTTCCAGAAAGGCAAGAAATATACCGTTAAAGTCCGTGCATATACAGGCTCCGGCGACGAGAAGAAGGTAGGCGACTGGTCCAATGAGCTGGTTGTAGAAGCAGACGACAGCGGAAATCTTGTACCAGAGAAGACCGGTAATTTCAAATACAACGATGAATATGAATATGTAAGCTGGAACCGTATCCAGAATACATATGTATCCCAGTACGAAGTTGAAGTAGATGGAAAAGTTGCCTTTACAACAGATTCCAATTATTCCTATCCAAACTTCTATTTAGGAAGAACCTACGGAGAGTTCAAATTTGAAAGAGGTAAAACCTATACCATCCGTGTCCGCGGAATCAATTACAGATATGAGAATGGTGAAAGCAAGAAGCAGGAAGGTGAATGGTCTGACGCTTACACAGTAACTTATAAAGCAGCAGATACAAGCCTGAAGAAAATCTCCGGCGTAACAGCTTCTTCTTATGTTCTTAACTGGAATCCGGATAAGAATGCAGACAGCTATGAGATTAAGATCACAGACGAAGCTGGTCGCGAGTACTTTGAGTCACTGGCATCCGATCGGAAGAGTGGCAGATATACCAGAGTAAGCGGCACCAGATATTCATTTGATGAGTCTGATTATAAAACTTATACAAGCGTAGACGGAGTTCTGGAACCTGTTATTTACCCGGCTACCGGTCAGCCTGTTTATGCATTTGAAAACGGAAAGACCTATAATCTTTCTGTTCGTGCCGTTAAGAGCGGAGAGGATGGCAAGGAAGTATACGGAGACTGGTCCAATGCATTTGCATACAAAGTAACCGCTTCAGATGCAGGTACCAATGAGAAGCCTGCAACTGTTTCCGGAGTAAACGTAAACACAGAGGATAGTGAGCCAACCTTGCGTTGGAACGCACTTGACAATGTAAACCGCTATGAAATCCTTGTAAAAGATTCTGCCGGCCGTGAATATGTAAGAACGGCTTCTCTGAAGGATGATGGAACAGTTGATAAGACCTACTACAGCGTCGGACGCGGTAATTTCCCAAGTGTTTCCCTGTCAGAGCTTAAAGATGAAGATCTGTATACATATACAACAGATCCTAAGGTTTCATTTGACCGTGTAAGAGATGAGAATGGCGATCCGATCAAGGCAATGGCTCCTGGAGAATCCTATACTTTCCAGGTACGTGCAGTACGCACTTATACCGTTGATACAGACGGAAAGAAAGTCACAAAGACCGTAGAAGGCGACTGGTCAGCACCGTCCGCTGCATTTACAGTAGATGCTCTTCAGCCGATCACAGATCTTCAGTATGTGAAAGCTGACGACAATTACTATTATTTCACATACAGTGCAAAGGTTGATTTAGACAGCGTATGGTATCAGATCGCAACAGGCACAGAATTTACCACTGCAACTATGGCAAGTGACTGGAGCCGCTTCTATTATGATGGCTCAGCTGGTTCTGCGAAACTGAAGATCAGCAAAAACAACAGTAATCTGGAAGCAGGAAAAACCTATTATGTTCGTGCAGTGAGCAGTGCAGACAGACCGGAAGAGGAAGAGGTTGCAAAACTGAAACCTGCAGCAGTCTCCTTCACTACAGATGCAGAAAAGGCACCTAAGAATGTAACTGGCTTAGAGATGTATAAAGAATCTGAAAACAGCTTCGAATTCCGTTTTGATGCTGTTCTGGAAGATGGCGACTCTTATGAGCTCCAGTACACAGATAAGGCACAGCCTTCCGAAGAGGATTGGGTAACAGCTTCTTCCAGTGGTTACTATGATGAAGATGAAGATGAGTACTATGAGGATGATGATGCACTTACATTGAGTAAATCCTTATTAAAAGAAGGAGCAACCTATGTAAGAGTTGTCGCTTATGTAAAAGACAAGAGCGGAAACAAGAAATACGGTACTCCTTCCAATGTAGTAACTGTCAATGTTTCCAAAGCTACTTCAGCGATCAGTAACCTGAAGCTGGTTGAGAAAACACCGGATGGTTATGTATTCTCCTATGACGGAACTGTAAGAAAAGAAGAAGATGTAGAATTCTGGTATTCTGAATCACCTGAATTTGTAAATGATTACAAGGTTACAGATTGTATTTCTGGTGAGAACAATAAGGCAACACTTTACTTTGAATCACTTACACCAGGCAAGACCTATTATGTGCGTGCCCGTGTAAAAAATGATAAGGCAGCTACACTTGCACAGAAATACAGTGCATACACAAATACAGCATCATTTAACGCTGGTATGCCGAATATATCTGTAACAAATGTTATCACAGCTAAGACCGTTACCTTAAGGATGAGCGCTGAAAGCGGAAGCGAAGGCTGGCTCACCGGCTATCAGATCCAGAGAAAGAATGGCAAGAAATATAAAACAATTGCCAAAACTACAGACAGCGTTTATAAGAACACCAAACTGAAAGCAGATACCACCTATACTTACAGAGTAAGACCATATTATTATGATTCCGAAACAGGCAAGACCACTTATGGAGCATGGGCTTATAATAAGGTTACTACCTGGGGCGGTGCGCTGAAACTGAAAGCAACACCTAAGAGCACAACTTCTGTAAAACTGTCCTGGACCAAGATCAAAGGTGCTAAGGGATATGAGATTTACAGATGTGAAGGATCTTCTATTGGAGATACTGTAGCAGCTGGCATGGCCAACAATTTTGCTAAGTATAAACTGATCAAGACTACAAGTGCAAAGGCTTCCAGTTATACAGATAAGAAGCTTCAGAGCGGTATGGATTATTACTATCTTGTAAGAGCTTACAAAACTGTAGGAAACAGCAAGTATTACATTGATGAAGGTGTATATGCAAATCTTAGCTTCGAGATGACTACTGTTAACAGAATTTCTTATGCAAACGGTAAGGTGAAGTTAAGCTGGCAGCCGGTATATGCCGGAAAGGGTTATCTGGTTGAGAAGAGAAATGAAGAGACTGGTGCATGGGAAACCTATAAGACACTGAAAGCTTCCACATCTTCCATTACATTCCCGGCAGCAGATACGGAAACAACCTATCGTGTACGTGCATACAAAGGACAGGAATACAGCAATGAAATCAGCGCAACAGTTATCCCTGTTATAGCAACTCCTGGCAATGTAAAAGCGGTTGCAAACAAAGCAGATGGAAGTATTACTGTAACATGGAATCCGGTAGCAGGTGCTGATTATTATCGTGTATACAGAACCACCTCTTCCTGGAACAGATATAACAAAGACAGCAATTCTTACAGCTATAATTACGGTTCCAGTGCAGCCGTTCCGAATTATGTTGTTGATTCCACAACAGTCAGCGGATATAAATTTGTTAGTGAACTGAAGGAAACGACTATTACAGATCGCGAGATCAAGTACACCTATAATGGTGCAACAAGCACAGAGTACAAGGGACCGAAAGCAGGAGTAAAATATTACTATTATGTAGTTGCTTACAAGAATGGCAAGTCCTATGAGTACAAGGATTCTGCTGATGAAACATACACAAGCGGTGCAAGCAAATCTGCAAGTGCTATGGTTTCCGCAGCAAAGATCGCGAAGCCAACCAGTCCAAAAGCGAAAGCAACAAAGGGCAAGATCACTGTCAGCTGGAAGAAAGTAACAGGAGCTACCGGATATCAGGTATACCGTTCCACTAAGAAAGGTTCCGGATATAAACTGGTAGGAACTATTACAAAAGGCTCCACAGTGAAATACGTTGACAAGAGCTCCAAGAAGGCTGGAACCAAGTATTATTACAAAGTACGCGCCGTTGGAAACAACGAAGCAGGTGTTCCAATCTATTCTTCTTACAGCACACCGAAATATGCGAAAGCAAAATAAATAAAGTGTAATAAAATCCCCCTCCTGTCAGATAGGAGGGGGATTTTTGACTACCCGGATGTAAAAACTTATGTAACTATTTGAATGCAGATATAAGAAAAGAAGACCCGTATCACAGGCCTTCTTTAATAAGCTTACCATCCTTTAAATGCAGAATCCGCTGATTGCTGCTCCCTCTGAACTGAAGGGAGAGGTTTTTCAATTCCTGGATAAACTCTCCGTCTACCAGAACGTCGATGCAGGAGAGCATCCGGTCTGTAAAAGGCGTGTAGACCTTACCTCCGGGAACCATATCTTTGTCAAAAAGATATCCACTGTAACACCAGATGGATTTATCCGGAAAGGTACGCCTGATCTCTTCAAGAAGCTCTGCCAGCACAGGCTGGTTCTCTGGCTCAAATGGCTCTCCTCCAAGTAAGGAGAAACCCTCTATATAAGAAGGAGCAAGCAGCTCCAGGATCTTATCCTGTGTCTCCTGGGTAAATGGCTTACCGTAGTTAAAATCCCACGTAGGTGCGTTAAAACAGCCCTTACAGTGGTGCCTGCAGCCGGATACGAACAGGCTTACACGCACGCCTGTGCCGTCTGCAATGTCGTAGGATTTAATGTTTCCGTAGTTCATAACTGATTCCTCTTTTCCTCCTGTGCCTGATAATCAAATGCACACATCTTGCAGAAAGCCTTTTTCAAACAAGATTCAGGACTTTCATAGTAAAATACCATTATGCAAAAAAAATCCGGACAGAAATCAAAATTATGAAATTCAGAAAACTGTCCGGAGTGTTATTGTTCAGTGGTAACGTTATATAAGGTTCTGTAAACGTAGAAAACCCGGGAACCATTACTTGTTACAGATGTAATACACGATCCTTGATCTCCTGGGTACGTCCCTGGTTCCAGAACTGGGTACCGATGTATCCGCAGGTTCTTCTGGCAACGCTCATCTTGTCCTGATTGCGGTTACCGCAGTTCGGGCATTCCCAGATCAGCTTGCCGTTCTCGTCTTCTTTGATCTGGATCTCTCCGTCATATCCGCAGACATCACAGAAATCACTCTTGGTATTCAGCTCTGCATACATGATGTTATCATAGATAAACTTCATAACAGAGAGAACTGCCGGGATATTCTGCTTCATATTCGGAACTTCCACGTAGCTGATGGCTCCTCCTGGAGAAAGCTTCTGGAATTCAGATTCGAATTTCAGCTTGGAGAATGCGTCAATCTCCTCAGTAACGTGAACGTGATAGCTGTTTGTAATATAATTCTTATCCGTAACTCCTGGAATGATGCCAAAACGCTTCTGAAGACATTTGGAAAACTTGTATGTGGTGGATTCCATCGGAGTGCCATATACAGAGTAGCTGATGTTCTCAGCTGCCTTCCACTGGGCACATTTGTCATTAAGGCGCTGCATAACCTTCAGCGCAAACGGACGAACCTCAGGGTCTGTATGAGGCTTTCCGTACATTCTCATGCACATCTCATGGAGACCTGCATATCCAAGTGAGATCGTAGAATAGCCGTCATAAAGAAGCTTGTCAATGGTCTCACCCTTCTTAAGCCGTGCAAGAGCACCATACTGCCACAGGATCGGGGCAACATCGGAAACTGTGCCAAGAAGACGCTCATGTCTGCAGCGGAGTGCTCTGTGGCAAAGCTCCAGGCGCTCCTCCAGAATCTCCCAGAATTTATCAAAATCGCCGTCTGAGGAGCAGGCTACATCTACAAGGTTAATGGTAACAACACCCTGGTTAAAACGGCCGTAGAACTTGTAAGAACCGTCCGGGTTCTTCTGCTTCTCCTCAACGGTAAGGAAAGAACGGCATCCCATGCAGGTGTAAACATTGCCATTTTTTAACTGGCGCATGATCTTGGCTGAGATGTAATCCGGAACCATACGCTTGGCAGTACATTTCGCTGCAAGCTCTGTGAGGTACCAGTATTTGGAATCCTCGTGGATATTATCCTCATCCAGCACGTAGATCAGCTTCGGGAATGCAGGTGTGATCCACGCACCACGCTCGTTCTTAACACCCTGCATACGCTGCTTCATAACTTCCTCGATGATCAGTGCAAGGTCATCACGGGTGCGTCCCTCTGGAACTTCATCGAGATACATGAAAATCGTTACAAATGGTGCCTGTCCGTTGCAGGTCATAAGAGTGATCAGCTGGTACTGGATCGTCTGGATACCACTCTGGATCTCATCCTTCAGTCTGCGTTCCGATACCTTCTGGATGATCTCATCATCAAGAGGCTCACCACAGGCCTTACGTTCCTCGATTACCTTGTTGCGGATCTTCTGGCGGCTGATGTCTACAAAAGGAGCCAGATGGGCGAGAGAGAAAGACTGTCCGCCGTACTGATTGCTGGCTACCTGTGCAACGATCTGTGTGGTAACGTTACATGCGGTAAAGAAGCTGTGAGGCTTCTCAATTAGTGTCTGGCTGATAACCGTGCCATTCTGGAGCATATCCTGCAGATTGATCAGGTCACAGTTGTGCTCACGCTGTGCGTAGTAATCGGAATCATGGAAATGAATGATTCCCTCGTCGTGAGCCTTTACGATCTCCTCAGGAAGTAGAACACGCATGGTCAGATCCTTGCTGACCTCGCCTGCCATGTAATCACGCTGGGTAGAGTTAATAGTAGGGTTCTTATTGGAGTTCTCCTGCTTGGCATTCTCATTAATCTGGTCAAGAAGAGCAAGGATGCTGTCGTCTGTGGTATTGGACTTGCGGGTAAGCTCTCTCTTGTAGCGATAGCGCACATACTTCTGTGCAACTTCATAACCGCGCATCTCCATAATGCCGGTCTCTACCATATCCTGAATATCTTCCACATTGACAGCGTGGGAGGATTCAAGGGCACGGGTGGCAATCATATCAGCAAGCGCTGTGATCTGGTAATGACTCAGCCTGTGAAGCTTGGAAACCTCCTCATTCGCTTTTTCAACGGCGTTGATGATCTTCGCCTTATCAAAAATAACTTCCACGCCATTTCGTTTAATGACGTTTGCATTGACCTCGGTACTCATTCTTTCAAATCCCTCCATATATTGTGTTTAAATCTTTAATTACATACTAGATGTTGTGCACTATCAATATTACAGTATTCTACAGAAAAGTCAAGGTCAAAACCATTGATTTTAAAAATCTGTGAAATGTGCTGAATTTTCGTCAGCAGGACAGAAGAATCATTCGGTGATCTCCTGTATAGAGTTCCTGAAATGTGCGGAATCATCGGGGTTATTCCGTATGTGAAATTTTACCGTACACAATAAAACAGTTACTGGATGACCAGTAACATGCTTTGTATGATTTCGCGCCGCAGCTGTGAACAATGTTCACAAAAACACCTGGCGGAATACTGCCTTCTGAATAGTTACGGGGCATGAACAAAGGGCTGCCCTGGGCAACCCTTTCTCGCGTCCGCATCTTTCTCTATTATACTTGGAAAAAAATAAAAATCAACCCTTGACACCACCAGAAGTGAGTCCTCCAACCAGATTTTTTTCGATTCCGACGAACAGAATTACAACTGGAACGATTGCATAGAGGGAAGCAGCAAACAGATACTGCCACTCGATCATATTATAACCGTTGAAAATGTTGATACCAACGGTGAGAGGCTTGAAGGTATCGGTAGAGATCAGTGTCAGTGCCACTGTATATTCGTTCCAGGCGTTGATAAATACGAAAATAAGCGCTGTAACGATACCAGGTGCAGCAACAGGCAGAAGGATCCTTAAAAGGGCATGTACGCGGTTACAGCCGTCAATAGTGGCAGCCTGCTCCATCTCAGGGGAGATGCTCAGGAAAGTACCGCGGAGCAGCCAGATAGCAAATGCCTGGTTAAATGCTGCGTTGATAAAGATCAAGCCGATAATGCTGTTGGTAAGATGGAACGCCATCATAACCTTGTAGATACCGATGAGAAGTACAACCGGTGCGAACATCTGGGAGACAATAACAAATCCCAGAAAAGCAGTCTGGCCTTTGAATTTCATTCTGGACAGGGCATAAGCAGCTGGAATACCGCAGACCATAGCCAGAAGAGTGGAGCCTCCTGCGATCACAATGGAGTTCATCATGTAATTGCTCATGGGAGCCAGCTTCCATACGTCTGTGAAGTTGGACCAGATGGCCTCAACTGGGAAAATAGTTCCATTCATGGAAAAGATTTCCGCACGGCTTTTGAGAGCAGTACATACAGTTACAAAATATGGGTATAAAGTTATCAGACAGATGGCGATAATCACTACATAGAGCAATACACGCAAAACTGTGTTTCTGGTATTTTTTTTCTTAACTGAAGCATTGGTGTTTGCCATATTATTCGTCTCCTTTCTTCAGTACGGAAACCATGTACAGGCTGGCGCAGAAAAGAAGGATCAGGAAGCCGATAACAGATACGGCTGCTGCCTGTCCCTGTTTGCCGTTGTAGAAGGCCAGTTTGTACAGATAGGTAACCAGGGTGTCGGTACGGTTGGCAGGGTCACCCTTGGTTATGGTCCATATGATCGGAAAAGAGTTAAATACGTAGATAATGTTCAGGATGGTACTGATGGTAAGATTCGGACGTACCAGCGGGATGGTGATCTGGAACATTTTCTGCCAGTAGCTGGCTCCGTCTACGGCTGCTGCCTCATAATAGCTGGCATCAATACTCTGCAGACCGGAAAGTACGGTAAAGGTTACAAATGGAATGGTAACAAAAATACCGCAGGCAATTTCCCAGGCGAAATAAGCACCGGCAGTAGGAGTCCAGTTCACAGCGTGGTCAATAATACCAAGCTTCATCAACAGTGTATTTAAGGTACCATAATCTGTGTCGATGATGAATTTCCAGATGCTCGCCTGAACGATCAGGGTTGTAGCCCATGGGAAAACAACAACGGCACGTGCAAGCTTACGGCCTTTAAATTCATTGTTGAGGAGGATCGCAAGGATAAATCCAAGGAGTGTGGAGATGCCGACTACAGCAACGGTCCACACAAGGGTGTTTTTCAGCACCATGGCAAAAACAGGGCTGCTTGTTACCTTGCGGAAATTTTCCAATCCGGCGAAGCCTTTGATCAGACCAGCTTTGCTGACGTCGCTTAAGGCCATACGGAATACAAAGATAATAGGAACCAGGATGAAAATTGCCATGAGAAGGACACTTGGCAGGATCCATATATATGGTTCCACTTTTTTGAATTTTTTCTTCACAGGGATACCTCTCTTTTTATAAAAATAACGTTGACGCTGCGCTGACAAGCACAAGAAGCGGCGTTTGCTACGCAAACTTAAAAATGGACCGGACCTGTAAGTCCGGCCCATTATCTTCCTCGTAATGGGAAAAACAGTGGATTAAGATCAGCCTGCGATTTCTGCCTGAAGGTCATCCAGTAATTCCTGAACGTCGCCGCCAAGAAGAGCATTCTGCTCTACGTTGATAACGCCCTGTTTTACATCTGCCCATTCTGCTTTCGCTGTTGGATAGAATTTACAGCTGTCTAAGATATCAATCCAGCTTGCCATATCTTCGTTAGCTGCTGCGAGAGCCTCGCCGCCGGTCTTTGTTGCCGGAAGGAATCCCTCCATGTCAACCCACTCTGTATAACGGGCATCATCATAGAAATAATCAAAGAATGTGGAGATAGCAGCCTTCTCATCATCTGAGTAGTCGTTATCGAAGCACATGAAGCGGTCCATAACACCTGCAGATACAGACTCGCCTGTATTGGAAGGAATGGAAGCAACGCCGTAGTTTACTTCATTTCCGCCTGTAGCAATGTAGGTAGGTAAGCTGTTCGGTGCGATGAGCATAGCTACTTTGCCAGCGCCGAACATATCCTGCAGATCATAACGGGTATCGTTAGCAGGATCGGTGTTTGTGTAACCGGAATTTACAAGATCGATTGCGTACTGGATTGCTTCAACGTTCTGCTCACTGTTCAGTGTCCAGTTACCTTCATCGTCAACAAATCCGCCGCCGTTGTTCCAGGTGTAGTATGCGAATGCTGCCTGACCTTCGTCAGTAGTCATATCGATACCCCATGGATAAATGCTGTCGTCATAAGCCTTAAGAGCTTCACATGCAGCTTTCAGTTCATCCCATGTAGTAGGAACTTCTACGCCTGCTGCATCAAGGATGTCTTTGTTATAGTACATAGCACGTGCAGATGCAAGATCAGGGATAGCCCATACAGTTCCGTCTACTTCAGACTGTGCAAGGAATGCATCGTACATCTTGCTGTAGGTCTCTTCAGAAACAACGTCCTGGATAGGAAGAAGGAGATCATCTGCCTGATAATCTGCGAATACATCGATATTCAGGACATCAGGAGCTTCGCCATTGGCGATACGGGTATTTACTACGGTGTAGATGTCGTTCCAGGAAACAACTTCTACGTTCAGGTTAATGTCCGGGTTTGCCTCATTAAATTCTGTCACGAAGTTCGCCCACCAGTCAGCAGTCTGCTGGCCATACTGTGCAGCAATGACGTTTATGTCCACTTTGTCTGCGGCGGATGCGGTGACCGGAGTCATGGAGAGGGCCATTGATAAAGCTGCGCCTGTTGCTAAAACCTGTTTCATTTTCATAAGTATTACCTCCCTTTAGATACGAGTTGAGGCATTCCATAGATACATCCTTGTACCAAATGGAGTGCCTCTCTGTAAAAAAGCATACAACAAAAACAGTCAAATGTCAACAGAAATTAGTGAAAAAAACAATGAAAAAGATGAAAAACAAAGAAAAACACAACGAAATACACAAAAGAAAAAACAAAAAACCACAAAAGCCATGGGAGAAATGCAGAGAGTAGAATAAAATAACAGATGAGTTATAAAAAAATATACAAAAAACGAGAAGTATGGTACGAAATCATACAAATTAGGATTTCTTTGATCACGAAGAAATTACGATAACCAGAACGTGTTTGAAAAATCATTCCCGCAATCTGCACGTCCCACTTTGTGGGAGATTTTGTAGAAAGTTTTTTTCAAACACGCTCTGGTTCGTGACAGGTAAGAAGGATTTGGTTAAAATGTGGTTTGACATTTCAGGTGCGGATATTATACAATCATATTTAATCGAAGAAATTCAGGAAAGGAGTATGCGGCAGTCAAAAAGAACTGAGAGGGTAAGCCCTGATGGCATGTACTGCTGCAGAACATAAAATGGAAGAATTATACGCTGCAATTGAGAAAAAAATCAAAGCTTCCGGTTATCCGCGTGAGATTTCCGGTGCAGATGTGTATGATGATATCTGCGACCAGATCGAGGGGAAAGAGAACGGAAGCTATATTCTGTTGTCCAAGTTTGAGGATGATGTAATCTTTGAGTATCATATCACGGTAATGGATGATGATTTTAATCTCGGGGTTCTTACCATGCGTACGCCTGAGGGAGTATTTGAGACCGATTTTGATGAATAAAAGAACTATTCAGACACGCTCTGGCAGAAGAGTTTGCCATACGAAATATCCTGTAAGGTAAGAAATCAGGAAGAGTCTGGATTAAGAAATACCAAAATACAACATTAAGAAATATATAGAAAGCGTGCATAAAATGAAAGTATTGGAAATTATTTTGCCCGTACTGGTGATGATCCTTCTGGGCATGGCCTGCAAGCGGCTGAAACTGCTGGATCAGAATGGAATTAACAATATGAAGCTTCTGGTGACCCAGATCATGCTTCCTGTGGCAATTTTCCATGCCCTTGCTACGTCAGAATATAATAAAGAAACCGGAATTCTGGTTGGAATCATGTTTGTAATGCTGGTTGTTTCCTTTAGCATCGGTTTTTTACTCCGCCCGCTTATGCCGGCAGAGCGTTACCAGAAATATCTGCCCTTTATGGTCAGTGTATACGAAGGCGGTTCCATGGCCTATCCTTTATATACCAGCCTTTGCGGAGCGGAGAATCTTTCCCAGATCGCTGTGCTGGATATTGCAGGTCTTCTGTTTGGCTTTAGTGTCTATATGGGAATGCTCGGACAGGTGGAAAACGGGGAAAAGATCGATCCGGGAAAACTGTTTTCCAGTGCAATACGTACACCGGCGTTTATTGCAAGTGTGCTGGGAATCATTGCCGGACTTACCGGTGTGGTGCAGAAGCTTCTTGCCGGACCGTTTGCAGGTACCTATACAAGTGTGGAGAACATTCTCACCACTTCCATAACCTCAGTTATTCTGCTGGTGGTAGGATTCAGCATTGAATTTGATAAGAAACTTCTTTCCCCATGTATCAGGACCATTGTACTTCGTATTCTTCTTCAGGCAGTCATGATCGGGGGAGTGCTGCTGGCAATACATTACATAGTGGGGGATCATCTGCTTTTGAACCTTGCAGTGATCAGCTACATGTCCGCTCCAGCCACATTCAGTATGCAGACCTTCCTGAAGAGTGAGGATGGAAGCGCTTATGTTTCCACCACCAATTCTCTGTATTGCCTGATATCCATACTGGTGTATGTGGTCATGGCATTTGTAGTTTATTGATGCAGAAAAAGAAAGCTTCAGACAGTATCATTTCTGATATTGTTCTGCAGCTTTCTTTTTTTGTTGGATTCGGGGAAAATATACCGCAAAGTGGGGCGTGCAGATTGCGGGAATGATTTTTTCGACACGTTCCAGAGCGTGTCTGCATGAAACCTCTCTGCTTTGGTTATGGATGGGAAACGGCTGTTTTCTGTATGCGCAGCATAATTTTTGCAGTAAAAACACCATTTTCATAAGTGAAGCTGCTGTCTCCTCCGTTTTTTTCTGCAATGTGGCGGACAGACTGGATTCCCACTCCGTTTCCGGGACGCTTGGACGACTGGAAAATATGATTTTTCTCCTGTATTTTTCCTTCAAAGGTATTTTCCACCTGGATCAGGAGAAGGTGCTTATGATGAAGGTAAACCTCTGCATGGATTCTCCTGTTGGAAGACTTTGCTTTCAGACTGGCTTCCAGAGCATTTTCCAGAAGGTTGGAGAGAACCAAGCACATATCAATCTGGTCTATGGAAATGTGGGCTGGCAGATCGGCCTTTGCCCGGAAAGGAATGTTCTCCCGTTTTGCCAGAGCGGCATAATGGCTGATCACGCTGTCAGCCGCCTGGTTTTCACAAAAATGCAGGTCGTAGTCTGGAATTTTACTGTTTGCATTGGAAAGGTATTCTTTTATTTTTTCCAGATCTCCCTTTTCCGCAAGGGAAGAAAGCTGCAAAAAGTGATGGCGGATATCGTGTCGTGCCTGCCTTGCCTCCTCTATGGCAGAGCAAAGGTTCTCATATCGTGCCTGCTGAAGGGAGAGAAAATGATTTTCCTGCTGAAGCCTTGCATTTTTATTCAGGCTGTTGGCCATCATAAGAAACATTGTGTAAAACAGCATGAGAATTACAAGAAGCATCAGGCTGATCACAATGTAGCCCTGCAAAATACGTCCAGTATACAGAGTTCCCTCATATTTGGGAATCATAAAGAGATTCAGACCTATAAAAATCAGTGGCAGTATCCAGAAAACATACCAGGTCTGGGCTAAATTTTCGTCATCGATCATAGTGCGGGCTGCATGGGAGGCCGGGTACCAGGCGGCAGCAACGAACAGCAGACATATTACATTGTAAAAAATACCGGCACTGGTGTGAAACCAGATCTCTGTTTCCGGAAGTCCAAGTCTTTCTGCCACAATGGCATTCACTGCTCTGGAAAGGCTGTTTACACAGGCAAAGACCCCACATACTGCCAGAAAAATGCTGCCGGATTTCCAGATAGAGATAGTCAGGCTTTTGTGATAGATCAGCATCAGTACCAGCAGAGTGGGAAAAAGCACTGAGCTGGTAGGAATGTTAAGAAAGTAACAAAATCCTCCTTCCAGGAGACAGATTCCTGCCAGAAGAGGTGCAAGCCATGCAGCCAGTCTGCCGGGCGGTTGTTTCAGATAGGTCTGTACCGGCAGATAGGCAAGGAACAGACCGGAAATCATTACCGTAAGCTCCAGAACAGGTCTTAATATAGTATTCATATTCAATGTCCCCTTTGAAACAGAAAATCCATAAAAGTCTGTCTTGCATTTTTGACCAGCTTCCGGCTGACGGAAATCCGGGTTTCATCGTCCAGGATAAACAGGGCTCCATCAAAATCAACAGCATGCTCCAGATTGATCACAACGCCTCTGCTGCAAAGATAAAATCTTGGATCCATTTTTAGGGATGTAGTAAAGGCTTCGAAGGACTGGCGGGTGATCAGCTCTTTGCCGCCAGTGGTGTGAATATGGATCATATGGGAAAAATGTTCTGCGTATATAATATGTCGAAACGGAACCTGCACATTGCTTCCGTTTACTTTTATATCTATGTATTTTCCAGAATCCGGGATCCGGGAAAGCACCTCATCGATCAGGTCTGAAATCTCATTTTCGGGATATGGCTTCACAAGGTAGTGCATGGCACGGACCTTGAACCCATCCAGAGCATGATCCGTAGAAGTGGTAGTAAAAATTAAAAGTGCATCTGAGTCAAATATCCGAAGCTCTCTGGCAGTCTCGATCCCATTTGCACCACTCATGTAGATGTCCAGAAAAACGACGGTGAAAGGACGTTCCTTTGCCGCAATAAGAAAATCTTCTCCATTTTCAAATTCAAATAAATTTACGTGAATCCCACGTCTGGAAAGCTGTTTCGTCAGTACGTCTGCGAGCTTGTCACGCTCTTCTTTAATGTCATCAACAATTGCAATTCTCATAATGGTTTCCTTTGTTTTGTGATAGGTTTATTATAATACCATTCGTGCCATTTTCCAACACTTCGTGACAGAATTATTGAAATAGGATGTGGTTTAATTATAATAAACCTATGACTATTAAATCTGGTACCATTTAATTTCGTTTGCATCCATATGAAGCGGGAAGCTGCTGCCATCTCCTTTATAGACAACTGTATCCTGTGGCTCGTAAGTATTGTTTACGACACAGTACTTGCCATTCTTTACATAAGCGTGGACTTCTACATTATAATTGGTGGAATACCATCGGTTCAGTTCGTCCTCGGCAGATGCAGACCAGAGAACCGCACGGTAGAGTACACGGCTGTTTCTGAAGCTGTATGGAAGTCCGCTGATGTAAACACCGCGGCCTTTTCCAAAGGTTTTTACTGCCATCTGAACCTCATGGTCATTCTGGATCAGGATCTGGGTTTCCGGAAGCGCAAAAATATTCTTTTTGCCCTCACCGAAGTCCACATCACCTTCTACATCAGCCAGAATAAAGTGGTCTCTGTGTTCCTCCCAGTTGTATTTATCGGTATTTAAATTGAAGCCTCTTTCTTCTTCCACACCCAGTACATCATCCAGCTGGAAGAATTTTCCCTGCCACTGATGGGCTGCAGGCTCGCCAACTCCGATGAAACCGCCACCATTGTAAACGAACTCCTTTACAGCAGTAATAATGGTTTCATTTACCCAGTACTCGCCGCCGCTTTGCGCAGTATCCGCATCCCCTACATTGATCACAACATCAAATTTTTTCAGCAGATCCTTATCTGCCAGAATATCATCAAAACTGATAAAGGATACATCAAAGGGTGCACCGCTTAATGCCTCAATAATGCCAAAATAAGAGTAATTCTGTTTGTAATAGATTGCGTGATGTACCATATGATTGCCCCAGGAACGCATGCGGCCCCAGCAGTTTAACACAGCAACACGTTTCACGCAGTAAGGAGTCACACCCTGGATATTATCATAAAGGGTACGGAATTCCTGGCAGACCTCTTTAATATACTGGACAAAATCTGGGAACTGAAGAGCCAGCTTCAGATATCCGCCATAACCAATTCTCTGGATGGGGCTTCTGAGAATGGCACGCCTTGCAGTTACCCAGTTTACCTTCGCCTCTTTCACCGGGTCTCCACCTTCGTGGAAGGTGTCCGGGAAAAAGTATGGAAGAAATCGTCCTTCCGTGTATTTTACATTTTTAATATCGCTGAACAGACGCAGGGTTGCACCATTTCCCACACTTCCAACCACAGCATCAAGACCGATGGAAGCAAACTCATCCATAAATGGCTCCATGCCGATCCAGTGGTCACCCATGAACATCATGGCTTCTTTGCCATATTCATGGACAATGTCTACCATCTCCTTTGCAAGCTTCGCAACCTCGCGACGCTGGAATGCCTGGAAGTCCTTGAATTCCTTAGATGGAATGCGATAGGTATTGTTCATGTAGCCCTGGTCGATAATGTATTCCGGGCGGAATGGATAGCCGACCTCTTTTTCGAACTGCTCCAGCACATATGGACTGACAGATGCGGAATAACCGAACCAGTCCACATATTTTTCCCTTGCCAGCTCATCAAAGATCAGGGTGAACTGATGGAAAAAGGTGGTGAAGCGTACCACATCCACATACTGATGGGTGTCAAGGAATCTGCGGAGGCGCTCCAGGGAATGAGCTCTTGTTTTTGGCTGGCGCACATCAAATGTGATCTGCGGCTCTACATCTTTCCAGTCGTTTACCACTGCATTGTACATATGCACCGGATCCCACATAATATAAGCCAGGAAACTGACGGTATACTCATGGAACGGTTTTACAGGTGTAATTACCACATTTCCGCTCGCTTCTTCATAATGCCACTGACTTGCCGGAACCACTTCTCCTGTGGTGCGGTCGATCACTTCCCACCACTTTGTGATATCATCGCGTGTGTTCACCTTCAGCATATCCGGGTACAGGTGATCCATAAGGTGGATCTCCAGTTTGTCTGATGTTGCAGTGTGGAAAGAACTCATAATGTACATTTGCTGGATCTCATCCGGATTAGCCTTTGCCCAGGCATTGTCCTTTCGGGTGGTATAGTAGGTAGCGTAGATTTTCGCACCGGTGTCCTTCAGCTCCTGTGGGAATTCGGTTCCATCACAGTCACGGATGGCATCTGCGCCCCACTCATTCATAATATCCAGTGTTTCCTTTACCACATCCAGGTTGGTAGGAATGGTAACTCTGCCTTTTTTCTGTTCCATTTTGCGACCTCGCTTTTCTCTTTTTTATTTACAAAGGTTGTTAATATTGTTTGATGGTTGTTTTTCCTATAATATAAGAATACGTTTTTGACAGCTGTTTTTCAACAGAGTTGTTGCTATGGTTTTTAGAAATCTTGCTGTATTTTCCGTTTCATGGTACTCTAAGTGTGCGAGCTTTTTTCATTGCTGCTTGCAGACACTGTATTCGAAATATCGGGAGCTGACAGCGCAGACAACAAACTATAGTTTATGATACGTAAGGAGAATCTATGAGTACACGTTCCTTTTCTTTTTCCAATGATAATCCACTTTCTACAGAAGCAGTTCTGGTGAATGCCTCATCCTCCAGATACGAAGAGGACTGGCCCAGCATTCCTCATACCCATGCTTTTACGGAGCTTTTTTATGTTTCCAGAGGAAGCGGCGAATTTCTTATAGAAAATCAGCGCTTTTCCATTGCCAGGGATGATCTGGTCATTATCAATCCACATATCCTGCACACGGAAACTTCTCAGAGCGCTGCGCCCCTTTCTTATTATACTGTAGGAGTGGATGGAATCAGTTTTTCTTTCCGGGATCAGAAGGAATTCCAGATTTTCAACTGCCGGAAGATTAATACAGATCTTTTGTTTTATTTTCACTCCCTTTTTCAGGAATTAGATGAAAAAAAAGAGGGTTATGAAGAGATTTGCAGACACACGCTTTCCATTCTTATTGCCCAGCTTCGCAGGATTACAGATTCCGGCTTTCAGCTGGTGCCTTCTTTTCATCCAAGTAAAGAGTGTGCACAGATCAAGCGCTATCTGGATTCTAACTATGGGGAGGACATCAATCTGGATCAGCTGGCTGCATTAAGTCATCTGAACAAGTATTATCTAAGCCACGAGTTTACCCGATATTATGGGATTTCTCCCATTAACTATCTGAACCGGCGCAGGATTGAGGTTTGCAAAAATCTTCTGGAAAATACAGATCACGATATTTCTGACATTGCCCATCTTGCAGGCTTTTCTTCCCAGAGCTATCTGGCGCAGAGTTTTCGGAAATCTTGCGGTATGACGGCTATGGAGTACAGACGAAGCAGGCGTGAATAAACAGAGATATTATTTCCGCGAGGCGTTTTTTGTGAACAAGGTTCACAGAAAACCCGAGAATTGCGGCACGAAATCATCCTGCGTCAATATAGCAGATACTTAATTTTCGATGTACTAGTCACGGAGTGACCAGTAACGTTTTGGCTAAAATGCCAAAAAACAGTTGAAGACACAAGTAAAAACTTGTATAATTACTATAGTAAAAAGTGAAATCATATTAAAATCATATACAGGAGGAAACTATTATGAAAGAAGTGAATGACAAAAAAGAGAGCATGAAGCCTATGAGTCAGGCAGCTGTTGAGCTGGATGATGAAGCGTTGGATCAGGTCAGCGGAGGCCTGAAGAGGCTGGACAGCAGTTGGAAACCAGAAATAACAGAGGTTTGTAAGTTATGCGGCTCCACCAGAAACGTCCGTGGTGGTTTGTGCCTGGCATGCAAAAACAAATGCTAGAGCGTGTTTGAAAAATCATTCCCGCAATCTGCACGCCCCACTTTGCGGTATATTTCGCCCGAATTCAGTTGCCGTAGCCCGCTACGGCGCCCTCATCCGGGCGAAATCTCCCACAAATTGTGAAGCACATCTTGCAGAAAGCCTTTTTCAAACACGCTCTAACAGCAAAAGAAAGGATAAAATTAAAACGGTATTATGCTTTCACGAGAAAAAACAAAGACAGACGATCCGAGGCAGGAGGTAAATGATTATCCTGTGAAAGAAAAATATGTCTTAAGCAGATTATTGCCAGAGTATGTATCTTTATACCGGATAGATCTTAATTCCGGTAAATATGAGATACTGAGGCTGGATGAGAATACCAATGCCAGGAAGCTGGCGGAGACAGATCCCCATCCGGCTGAAATTTTTGATGAATATACGAGAAGATATGCAGACAATTTTATTCTAGATGAAGAGAAAGAAGAGTTTATAGACTGGCATCTCTGCGCAAATATGAAAAGAAGGCTTTTACATGAAGAGAAGCTTACTTACCATTACCACAGTGTTTCAAAGGAAGGGAAAGATAGCTATTATGAAGCCTATGTAGTGAAGGGAAAGACAGATGATGAGACCTTTGATGCTTTTCTTGGATATCGCAATATAGACAGTATCCTTTACAAAGAAAAGGAAATCCAGGAGAAACTGCAAAAAGCATTGAATGAGGCCAGATTAGGAAATGAGATCATTTCCTCCATTGCCAGAACGTACCAATATATTTCCAGAATTGATATCCAGGCGGATTATTTTGAGGAAATTTCCAACAGGGATGTGGAGCATCTGAAATATATTCATTCAGGTACTCTGTCTGAAAACAACAAAAGAGTTTGCCGTGGACTGGTGGCAGAAGAGTATCAGGATGCTTTTGAAAAATTTACAGATATCTCTACACTGCCGGAACGAATGAAAGACGAAGAATCCGTCGTTATGGAATACCGGATGAAGGATGGAAGCTGGCATAGTCTGCGCTTTATTGAGAAGAAAAGGGATGAGACTGGCCGCCTGACCCATGTTCTTTGTGCGATTCGAAGTATCAGTGATGCGAAGAGAAGGGAGCAGACTCTTATATACCAGGTTGCAGAAGCAAAGAAGGATGCGGCGGTTAAAACCAGGTTTCTGTCTAATATGAGCCATGATATCCGAACTCCTATGAATGGGATCATAGGCATGGTTGAACTGGCAAACCGTTATCCCAATGACCCTGAAATACAACAAAAATGCAGGGATAAGATTATGGATTCCTCCAGATATCTGGTTTCCCTTGTAAACGATATACTGGATATGAATAAACTGGAGTCGGGAGATATTGTTGATCAGGAGCTTACTTTTGATCTGACAGAAATCCTGAGCAGGATCAACACAGAAAAGCAGCTTCAGGCAGCTGAGAAAAATATAGAATGCATTGTGGATTGGGAAAAATCAGAGCTAAGTCATATATTATTAACCGGAAATTCTGTTTATTTGGAACGGCTTCTGAATGCGATTTCTGATAATGCGGTGAAATTTACAGAACCAGGCGGAAGAATCCATGTATGGTGTAAAGAGAAGTTTGCAGATGAAAAGCGGGTAGTGTATGAATTTGGCTGTGCAGATAATGGTCCTGGTATGAGCCAGGAGTTTGTGGCACATGCGTTTGACCTTTTTGCCCAGGAGAAGGAAACCAGCCGGTCGAAATATGAAGGCACCGGACTGGGACTTCCCATTGCAAAGAAGCTGGCAGACAGAATGGGCGGCACGATCCGGATCGAAAGTAAAGAGGGAACCGGCACAACTGTGATCATGACAATTCCGTTCAAAATCGGAGAAGCAGAAAAAGCCCGGAAACTGGAAGATTTTGTAAAGGACCAGAATACGATTTCCCTTGAAGGTCTCCGGGCATTAGTAGTTGATGATAATGAGCTGAACAGGGAAATCGCCAGCTTTATCCTGGAAGATAACGGGCTTCTTGTGGATTGCGCCAAAGACGGACTGGAGGCAATTGGGAAATTTGAAAAGTCCGAGCCAGGGTATTATGACGTGATTTTAATGGATATCATGATGCCAAACTTAAACGGCTGGGATACTGCCCGGAGAATTCGTTCCATGAAAAGATCAGATGCAGAGCGCGTACCGGTTATTGCCATGAGTGCCAATGCATTTGCAGAAGACATTATAAACAGCCGGATATCTGGCATGGATGAGCATCTTACCAAACCCCTTGAACCGGCAAGGCTTGTAAATGTACTTAAGGATTGTATCTGGAGGAGAAAACATAAGCTGTAAACAGGCTGTTGATCAGTGGAGGAAGGATGCGTGCAATGAGCAACAGCTGCATCCTTGATCGTTGCAAAATCAGAAAAGAAGCTTGATATTGACAAATATATGAGTTAAAATCAGAAGACATAATTCGTTTATATTTTATTGGTTTATGTCAAAAAATTTGTCAGGAGAAAACAGATATGAGTAGTAAATCTAATACACAGGCAATGGAAACGGAAAAAATCCCACGTCTTTTGGCGCAGCTTGCAATTCCTGCTGTTGTGGCACAGATCATTAATCTTTTGTACAACATTGTAGACCGTATTTATATTGGACACATTCCCGGTGTTGGCGCGGCAGCATTAACCGGTGTGGGGTTATTTACGCCAATTCTTATGCTGATTAATGCCTTTGCCATGCTCGCAGGTTCAGGAGGTGCTCCCAGAGCTGCAATTTCCATGGGAAAAAAGGATAATGCGACAGCGGAAAAGATTCTTGGAAACTGTTTCTCGCTTCTTATTCTTATGGCTGTGGCCCTTACGGTGATTTTTTTCGTTTTCGCTCCACAGCTTTTGACAATGTTTGGTGCCAGTGATAAGACCCTTCCTTATGGAGTGTCATACGCAAGAATTTATATACTGGGAAGTATTTTTGTCCTGATCGTAATGGGAATGAATCCCTTTATCACCACACAGGGATTTGCAAAGATCAGTATGATGACCACTGTGATCGGTGCGATGATCAACATTATTCTGGATCCTGTTTTTATTTTTGTATTTGACCTGGGCGTAAGCGGTGCTGCAATTGCTACTGTTTTGAGTCAGGCTGTTGGTGCCATCTGGATTCTTCGTTTCCTGTCAGGAAAAAAGACCATTCTCCATCTCAGGAAAGAGAATTTCAAATTACAAAAAAATATTATTTTACCATGCCTGGGGCTTGGAATATCCACTTTTGTCATGTTGTCCACAGAAAGTATTCTGTCCATCAGTTTCACCTCCAGCCTTTCAAGATATGGCGGAGATCTTGCGGTTGGAGCCATGACTATTATCACAAGTGTCAGCCAGCTTGCAACCTTACCGCTGCAGGGAATATGCCAGGGCGGACAGCCGATCATGAGTTATAATTTCGGTGCCGGCAATAAAGAGCGTGTTAAAAAAGCATTTTTTACGCAGTTTACAGTCTGCACGGTTTTTACCGGCTGCTTCTGGCTGATCATGCTTCTGTTTCCCAGGCTCTTTGCAGGTATTTTCTCTAATGATACGGATCTGATCACGTATACCGCATGGGCACTGAGAATCTATATGGCTGGTATTTTTTCACTGGGATTTCAGGTTTCCTGTCAGCAGAGCTTTATGGCACTGGGACAGGCGAAAGTCAGTCTGCTGCTTGCATGCTTAAGAAAACTGATCCTGTTGATTCCGCTGATCTTTATTCTGCCGCTTTTCATTCAGAATAAGGTATTTGCCGTTTTTCTGGCTGAACCAATCAGTGATATACTGGCAGCAATCATTACAACTTCAACTTTCTTCAGACGATTTGATAAAATATTGGATAGAAGATAAGAATAAAAGCCATTTGGTTGGATATGTTTCTGACGGAATGGCTTATTTTTTTGCTACGACAACCGAATTCGGGCTGAATATGGCGGAAACACATCTTTATACAATCTTAATACAGAATCAGATACTCTTATACCATCTTTAAAGGCAATTATATATAATGGGTGCAACAAAAAAGTAATCATTCGTAAGGAGTTTTGATCATTTATGCCGAAAAAATCATATAAGAAAAAACATCTGACATCTTTTCAGCTAATAATTCTGGGATTTGCAGGAGTGATCCTTTTGGGAAGCATTCTTTTAATGCTTCCCTTTTCATCTGTAGATAGAATACCAACTCCATTTCATGAGGCTCTTTTTACAGCCACTTCTGCAGTATGCGTTACAGGGCTTGTGGTAAAGGATACCGGAAGCTACTGGTCTCTGGCAGGACAGACAATTATTCTTGTACTCATACAAATAGGCGGACTGGGAGTGGTAACGGTGGCTGCATCTGTTTCCCTTCTTTCCGGTAAAAAAATATCCCTTATGCAGAGAAGTACTCTGCAGGATGCGATTTCCGCGCCTAAGGTTGGCGGAATCGTCAGATTGACAAGATTTATTTTAAAGGGGACATTTTTGATTGAAGCTGCAGGGGCATTGTTACTGCTGCCGGTTTTTTTATGGGATTACAAGGGAAAGGGAATCTGGCTGTCAGTCTTTCATTCTATTTCCGCTTTTTGTAATGCAGGATTTGATATTCTGGGAACATCTGCAAATCCTTTTCCCTCTCTGACCGGGTATTCTGCAAATGTTCTTGTAAATGTAGTGATTATGCTTCTGATCATCATAGGGGGAATCGGTTTTCTCACCTGGGACGATATTTATACCAACAAAATGAAGTTTAAACGTTATCGCATGCAAAGCAAGATTATCCTTGTGACTACTGCATGCCTGATTTTAATTCCGATCATTTTTTTCTTCACCTGTGATTTGAAAAATCTATCCGCAGGGAATCGCTTATTAGCTGCGGCGTTCCAATCGGTAACTACAAGAACTGCCGGATTTAACACGATTGATATTTCAAAGATGAGTGAAGCCTCAAAAGCTGTTATGATATTGTTAATGCTGATTGGCGGTTCACCTGGTTCTACAGCTGGTGGAATGAAAACCACAACGTTTACAGTTCTTTTGTTAAATGCAATTGCCACATTCCGAAGCCAGGAAAATGCAGGGGCTTTTGGCAGGAGGCTGGAATATCATGTGATAAAAAATGCGGCGACAATAGCCATACTTTATTTTACGTTATTTTTTTGCGGCGGACTTGCAATCAGTGTATATGAAGAGCTTCCTCTTTTAGACTGCCTGTATGAAGCTGCTTCAGCTGTGGGAACAGTAGGACTCACACTGGGAATTACACCGAAGCTTCATATGTTTTCGCAAATTGTGCTGATTATACTGATGTATCTGGGGCGTGTAGGTGGTCTGACTCTGATTTATGCGGTGCTTTCAAGAAGAAACAGGGGAAATGCAAAACTGCCTCTGGAGAAAATAACAGTTGGATAAGAAGGAGAAAATATAATTATGAAAAATGTATTGCTTATTGGACTTGGAAGATTTGGAAGACATATTGCTATGCAGCTGAATCAGCTGGGACATGAAATTATGGCAGTTGACTGGAATGAGGAGAGAGTAGATAAAGCATTACCATTTGTGACCAATGCGCAGATTGGTGACAGCACCAATGCTGAATTTTTGCGTTCCCTTGGAATAGGAAATTACGATATCTGTTTTGTAACCATTGGAGGAAGCTTTCAGAATTCTCTTGAAACAACTTCTCTTCTGAAAGAACTGGGAGCGAAACTGGTGATATCCAGGGCTGAGCGTGATGTTCAGGAAAAATTCCTTTTGCGTAATGGTGCGGATAAAGTGGTTTATCCGGAAAAGCAGGTTGCAAAGTGGGCCTCGATCCGTTACACAGATGATCATATCCTC
Source organism: Ruminococcus sp. RTP21358st1_G6_RTP21358_211008 (assembly GCF_040908885.1). NCBI lineage: Bacteria > Bacillati > Bacillota > Clostridia > Eubacteriales > Oscillospiraceae > Ruminococcus > Ruminococcus sp. RTP21358st1_G6_RTP21358_211008. The sequence continues at coordinate 66,443 of NZ_JBDGDM010000002.1, read as the reverse complement.
GACTATATGGAGGTGGATGCATCCCATGCGATTTTTGAAGTGGAAGTTCCAGAAGAATGGGTTGGAAAAACAGTAGGAGAACTGGATATCAGAAAACGCTACAATATTAATATTCTGGCAGTAAAAAATGAAGGAGAATTTGGTATTGCAATTTCACCGGATACGTATTTTGAAGAGAATCATAAATTACTGGTATTAGGGGAATACAGAGCCCTTCAGAAATGTTTCCGAATATAATATAGTCATTTGTTATAAAGAGGCTGCTATAGAGGTGAAGACAATGGCAGAAGGAATATTGGCTGTTACTGTATTTTGTTTGTTTGGACTTGGATTTTATATTGCAAATAAAGCAGATCAGTTTTGGGGTGAAATTCAGGAAAATACGGAAGAAAAACAGCAGTCATCGAAGATATTGTTTTTGAATACTCTTTCGGATGAAGAATTGTTAAGAGAGATTCATGAGTGTAAAATTGAATATAAGGAAGCTGAAATTATAATTCTTGATGGACAGTCCGGGTATGAAAAAAAGGATTTTGACCATAATACAGTCGCATGATATAATTGCAAAAACGGCAGAAAAGGGGACTGGCAGGATGAGTCTGGGAATTGAAGAGGATAATAAAAAAACAGACGAACCGGATATTGATATCCATATTATTCCGGATACGGTCAAAACAGAAAACTATCAGAAACGGTCATTTACATGGTATATGGAAAAACCGTCTGCAAAGGATTATTTTCTGACAGTTTTTATATTTGCAGTATGTACTTTGATTGGTCTGCTGTTTCAGAAGCTGGATTTCACAGATACAAATATTGTAACCATATACATTTTGGGAGTTTTGCTTACTTCCATTGTGACAGATGGTTATCTATGCAGTGTGGCCGGTTCTTTCTTAAGTGTCTTTTTATTTTGCTTTTTTCTGACAGAACCAAGGATGTCTTTTCAGACCTATGCGGTGGGTTATCCGGTGACCTTTTTCATAATGCTAATTTCATCCGTACTTACAGGGGCACTTGCGGCGAAGCTGAAAACACATGCAAAGCTTTCTACACAGCTTGCCTTTCGTACACAGATTCTGTTTGATACAGACCGTTTGCTGCAAAAGGCTAAAGGAGAGAGAGAAATTCTTGATGTCACCTGTACACAGCTTCTTCGTCTGCTAAACCGCAATATTACAGCATATGTAGTAGAAAACGGAGCTTTATCAGCGGGAAAGCTTTTTTCCGGTGAGGAAAGAGAGGACGCGGAAGATTTTTTAACACCTGAAGAACAGAAGATAGCCAGATGGGCCTATGAAAACAGACAGCGTGCCGGTGCATCCACACATCATTTTCCACATGCCAAATGCTTATATCTGGCAATTCGGAGCGGGAACAATGTTTACGGTGTAATAGGAATACCGCTGCAGAAAGAAACACTGGACTCTTTTGAATACAGTATCCTGCTGTCCGTGATAAATGAATGTGCACTTGCAATGGAAAATGCCCAAAATGCTATGGAAAAAGAAAAAAATGCAGTGATAGCCAAAAACGAACAGCTGCGGGCAGATCTTCTTCGGGCAATTTCCCATGATCTTCGAACTCCTCTTTGCTCCATTTCAGGTAATGCAGATATGCTTCTTAGCAACAGTGAACGGCTGGATGAAGCTACAAAGCATCAGATCTATACGGATATTTATGATGATTCTGAATGGCTGATCGGAGTTGTGGAGAATCTGCTTTCCGTTACCAGGCTAAATGATGGAAGACTGAAATTCAAATTTACAGATCAGCTGTTAGATGAGGTGATCGCAGAGGCTCTGCGGCATATCAGCCGGAAGCATGACGATTATAAAATCGTAACTGACTGTGAAGAACTTGTTCTTGCACGTATGGATGTCCGCCTTATTATACAGGTTCTGGTAAATTTAATTGACAATGCCATAAAATATACGCCGCCAGGTACTGTAATCAGAATCCGGGGAACTAAAACAGATGGAAAAGCGCAGATAAGCGTGGAGGATAATGGACCTGGGATTCCGGAAGAAATGAAGCCGCATATTTTCCAGATGTTTTATACCGGCAAAACAACAGTTGCGGATAGTCACCGAAGTCTGGGACTGGGGCTGGCGCTTTGTCACTCTATTATAGAAGCCCATGACGGAACCCTGATTCTGACGGACCATGATCCCCATGGATGTAATTTTACTTTTACTTTACCCTTAAGTGAGGTGACATTGAATGAATAAAACATTAATTCTGGTGGTTGAGGATGACAGACCTATAAGAAACCTGATTGTTACGACATTAAAGACACATGACTATAAATATCTGGCAGCAGAAAACGGCTCTTCGGCCATTTTGGAAGCATCTTCTCATCATCCGGATATTGTCCTTCTGGATCTCGGGCTTCCTGATATGGAAGGAGTAGAAGTAATAAAGAAAATCCGTACCTGGTCGAACATGCCGATTATTGTGATCAGTGCCAGAAGTGAGGATACAGATAAAATTGAAGCACTGGACGCTGGTGCAGATGATTATATTACGAAACCGTTTTCTGTAGAGGAATTGCTTGCGCGTATTCGTGTTGCGCAAAGGAGACTTGCAATAACGCAGCCAGGAGAACAGCAGGAAACATCTGTTTTTAAAAATGGTGAATTAGAGATCGATTATTCGGCTGGCTGTGCATATCTGAAGGGTGAAGAATTACATCTTACTCCTATTGAGTATAAGCTGCTTTGCCTTTTATCCCGTAATGCGGGAAAAGTATTGACACATACATTTATTACCCAGCAGATCTGGGGGCGGTGTTCTGAAAATGACGTTGCTTCCCTCCGTGTTTTTATGGCGACACTGCGAAAAAAACTGGAGCCAGAAAAAAATGGTGTGCAATACATCCAGACGCATATTGGAATTGGGTATCGTATGATCAGAATTGAAAGCAATGGTCTGGCCAGGTAATTATTCTCTTAAAAATCATTCTTGAATTATCTTCCTGTTTGTGATAAAATGCCTATTTACAAAAAAGCGGAGGTGCTATATGACATTTTATCAGGAACTTCAGTTGAATCAGGCAGGTTCAAAAGACCTGCTGAAAAAAAGTGAGACCGCAAAAGAAAAAATATATCATCTGTTTGTATATATGGCGAAGGTAGCGGTCACGATGGCATTTTGTTTTTTATTTGTTACTATTTTCAGTATTCTGCTTGGAAATGAGAACAGTATTGTAGGAGTCGTTGTCTTATTATGTCTTATGGTATTTCGAAATGCCGATCTCGGAATCCATACCGGACAGTCTACCATACTTCTGGCTTTGTTTTTCGCAGTTATGACAGTGTGTCCACATCTGGCAAATCAGCTTTCCCCGGTACTGGGAATGCTGTTAAATATTGCTGCATTGGCAGTGCTGATTCTGTTCGGCTGTCATAATCCATTTATGTTTAATCAGTCCACACTCGTTCTTGGATATCTGTTGCTATATGGATATGATGTAACAGGAAAAAGCTACGAGATGAGACTGGTGGGAATGGCAGTAGGAGCTGTACTTACCTGTCTGGTATTTTATCGAAATCACAGAAACCGGGTTTATAAAAGAAAGATACAGGATGTACTGCAGGAATTTGATCTCTCTTCTTCCAGGACAAAATGGCAGTTATGCCAGATCCTGTGTGTACCGGCTGTACTTTGTATTGCAGAGCTTTTTAAAATGCCACGTGCAATGTGGGCAGGTATTGCAGCTATGTCAGCAATCTTACCGTTTATGGAAGACATGCAGTACAGAGTGAAGAAAAGAATTGTGGGAAATATTGCAGGAGTTCTTTGTTTTACAGCATTGTATTTCCTGCTTCCGTCATCCATCTATGCATACATAGGAATCCTTGGTGGAATCGGTGTGGGATTTTCTGCAAAATATGGCTGGCAGGCTGTATTTAATACATTTGGCGCTTTGGCTATCGCTGCAGAGAGTTATGGATTAAAGGGTGCAGTCAGCCTCAGAGTGATTCAGAATATATTTGGTGTTGTTTTTGCTCTGGTATTTTGCGCTGTGTTTTATTGGGGTATGTCAAAAAAAATGGCAGGAGAAAACTGATATAAGTAGCCATTTGGTTGGATGCAATTCTGACTGAATGGCTTATTTTTATGCAATAGAAAATATAAAATTTCAAAAATATATACGCTGAAATCAGCCTATTGCAGTATACGAAATCTCAATAACGTGGTATAGTTAGCTTAAATAGGCTTTTTAGAAAACATGCCGTATTTCATATGGCTTCCTGTAGAGCATTGCATCCGCGGTACCTATGGTTGGGAAATCAGGGAGGAGATTGCAGAGCTTCTGGAATCTGGTCCCATTGATAAACCTACCTTTGGAAGCCATTTTTGCCGGAAGTGCCAATCATTGTAGATTCGCTCTGTTGCGCAGGAGTAACGCCAGAGAGTCATGAACTGGCTCTGGAAGCCATGAAAGCGTGTCAGATCAAGGTTATTTAAGCAATCATGATATCTGGGAAAGGTGATATTATGCATTATATTAGAATTACAAAAGAAAACATTGACAAGGAACATATCTGCTGTGCTATGTCAGGAAAAAACAGTATCGTAAAAAAAGAGTGGTTAAAACAGCGTTTTGAAGAAGGACTGGTTTTTTATCGGAGTGCAGAGCGCGGAAAGTGTTTTATTGAATATATTCCTGCAGAAAATGCATGGGTGCCCATTGATGCAGACGGATATATATATATTAACTGCTTATGGGTTTCCGGTTCCATGAAGGGACACGGCTATTCCAATGATTTGCTGAATGAATGCATTCGTGATGCAAAAGAACAAGGGAAAAAGGGAATCTGTATTCTGTCTTCAGAAGGGCGAAAGAAAGAATTTCTGGCAGACCCGAAGTATTTAAAATTTAAGGGATTTTCTGTTGCAGATACTTCGGACTGCGGAATCACTCTTATGTATTTACCATTTGACACAGATACTGAGCCGCCAAAATTCAAAGAATGTGCAAGACACCCGAAAGTAGAAGAGGAAGGATTTGTTCTTTACTATACAGATCAATGTCCCTTTACCTGTTACTGGGTGCCCCGTGTGGCGGAAGTGGCAAAAGAACACAATATTTCTTTCAGGGTAATTCATGTTACAAGCAGAGAAGCCGCACAGAACGTTCCTGCACCGGTGACAACGTATGCACTATTCAGAGATGGAAGATTTCTGACACAGGGAATACAGTCTGATAAAAAATTTCTGGCTCTTGTAGGCCGGGAATCTGATAGAAAATGAATCGGGATTATTAAGGAGAGAAAAAATATGGTAAAAATTATTTCAGACAGTACCTGCGACCTTTCGCAGGAATTATTGAGAAAATATGATATTGACATTCTTCCGCTTCATATTCTTCTGGGTGACAGTGAATATAAAGATGGAAAAGACATTACCCCTGATCAGATTTTCACCTGGTCTGACGCAAACAAGACAACACCAAAAACTTCAGCCCCTGCTCTGGCAGATGCCATGGAGCTTTTCCGCCCATATGCAGAGGCTGGAAGGGAAATTGTCTGCTTTTCTATTTCTGCAGGTATGTCCACCTCTGGAAATGTGATGCGCCTTGCTGCTGAAGAGCTGGGGGCTTCAGACAGGATAAAGGTAATCGATTCTGCAAACCTTTCTACAGGTATCGGTCTTCTTGTAGTAGAGGCTGCAATTATGGCAAAGAATAACCGGACAGCTTCCCAGATTGTTTCTGAGATAGAGAGGTTGAAACCAAATGTGCGAGCAAGCTTTGTGGTTGATACCCTCACCTATTTATACCGCGGTGGACGCTGCAATGCAGTAGCGGCTATGGCCGGAGGTATTTTAAAACTGCATCCCAGGATTGTAGTAGAAAATGGCGCCATGAATGCTTCTAAGAAATACCGGGGGAAAATTAATTCTGTTATCATGGACTATGTTAAAGATATGGAAAAAGATTTAAAAAATGCGAGACCAGAACGTGTATTCATAACACATTCTGGCTGTAAACAGGAAACTGTAGAGAAAGTGCGGGCTTATCTGGAAGAGCTTGGCGTTTTTGATGAGATATTGGAAACCAGGGCAGGTGGTGTTATATCAAGTCATTGTGGACCTGGCACATTAGGTGTGTTGTATATTGCAAAATCGTAAAGCATGCCCCCCTTTTTATAAAACTGCACAGTATAGTTTTTCATTTGGCTTTGTAATTGTTATTCATCCCTGACACACTTCCATAAATTGCTCAGCTCGCTTTTTTCCTGGCTTTTGATAAATTCATCAACCCCAATCATGGCAGTATCACCAAAATCATCAAAAGCGCTTGCAGGAGTCTTACAGAAAACAAATCGGATACTTGAAACATCGTAATTTGGTGATTCGTCGAAGTGCAATGCAACATCCTTTGCTCGCCGAAGGCTGTTGATTGCTTCTTCTTTTTTACACAGCGACAGCAGAACATCCGCTCGCAGTGCCCAAAGAAATGCTTCGCTTTTGTCCATATATCCCTGTTTTTCGGGATCTTTTAGCCCGGGATAAAAGGCAAGAGCCCAATCCACAAGAGCTAGAGCGTGTTTGAAAAATAAAAGTTGCACAAAACATATATTCGTTTACCCTTTTTCATGTTAAAATAAAGAAAAAGGGGTGTTGATTATGTTGCGCCGATACGAATTAACCGATGATGAATGGAATCGTGTTGCTCCCTTACTGCCACCTGAAAATTCTGGAAAGCAAGGTCGTCCTTCAAAATGTAATCGGACAATTCTAAATGGAATTGTTTGGATTGCTCGCAGTGGGGCTCCCTGGCGGGACCTCCCAGAACGTTATGGGGCCTGGCAAACGGTTTATTCCCGTTTTCGTAAATGGATTGAAGATGGCATCCTTGATAATATTTTTCGTGTCTTGAGCTTAGAAGCTGAATTAACGGAACTATCAATTGATGCCTCTATCGTCCAGGCTCATCAGCATAGTGCTGGAGCAAAAAAAGGGGGCCATCAAACGAAATTGGACACAGCCGTGGTGGAGCCAGCACAAAAATCCATGCAGTTGTAGATGCATACGGTTATCCGGTTTATTTTATGATCAGCGAAGGGCAGCGTAACGATATTAATTACGCAATCCCTTTGTTAGATCATGTCGACACAAACGGAAGCAATGTATTAGCTGACCGTGGATACGATAGCAACAAGCTGATTGACTATATTTATACCCACGGTGGAGAGCCAACAATTCCTTCTAGAAAAGGAGCTAAGTTTGATCGTTATTGCGATTGGTGGCTTTACAAAGAGAGACATTTAGTAGAAAACTATTTTCTCAAATTGAAAGCGTTCCGTCGAATAGCTACGCGTTACGATAAACTGGCTTCAACCTTCTTAGGAATTATATGCATTGCCTCAATATTAATTTGGTTAAAATGAACAACTTAGAATGTTTTTCAAACACGCTCTAGAGCATTTGCATAATCTTTTGTCTTACAGAAAACATTCATATATCCCACCACAATTTCAAAGTGCGTCACAGTTAAATCTAATAATGCCCTCGATAAAAAGGGAAGTGCTCCCTCCGGATCATTGCAAGAGGATGCAAGCACCATTCCAATCGAAGAGTGGTTCAGCCGACATGGATTGTTCTCTTTCAATAATGCAATTCCTTTGTCATATTCCCCAAGCGCAAAATGGATTTCAGCCATTTCCCTGCGAACAGAAACATCACTTATCTCCGGATCTTTGTTTTGTCCGATCAGTATACATGCACGTTCACAAAGGGAAAGCGCCTTCTTTGAATAAGCAGCATTCTTTTGCGTCAGTCCTCTTAAACGGTAGATTCTGGCACTGTAATAAACAACATCAAAACAATTCGGATAACACTGTAATGCCTTTTCAACATCAGAAAAAACATCCTCAGTATCTCTGTCGTGAGAATACTGCTTCAGCCTTGTAATTACAGTTTCTCTGTTATTGTTTCTAAACTGGTATCCGATAAGCGCATCGATAGACACCTCAAACAGATCTGCCATCTCCGCAATCAGGTTTAATTCCGGCGTCGCCACACCCCGTTCCCATTTTGAGACAGATGCAAAGGTAACGCCTAAAGCTTCCGCTAACTGCTCCTGTGTCATAGCGTGTTCTTTTCGCAACTTGCTTATATTTGCAGAAAGTGATAATTTCATCTTTGGTACCTCCCTTTTTCTTTATATCTATATTTTACTGCAAATTTGCAAATAAGGAAGGTATCAAGAGTACAATTAGTTTAGTTTTTTTTGGACTGTTAGTTTAGCATTTGCATAGTCAGCTTATCATAATTATTTATGCGAAAATGAATTATTGGGGGATATTTTTGTTTTCTATGCGTCTAATAGATGTAAAGAAAAAGCTGGCCGGCATGAAAAAGAGGTGGTATTTAAATGACAAAAGAACAACTGGGAAATCTGGTCCTGGATTCGGAAAGACAATTATACTCAACTGCAAAAACAATCTTATTCAGTGACCAGGACTGTGCAGATGCTATCCAGGAGACAATTGTAAAAGCTTTTTCCAAAATAGACACATTAAAAAACGATAAATATGCCCGTACCTGGTTGATCCGAATTTTGATCAACGAATGTTACAACCTCGTACGTAAGTCCAGTAAGTTTATTTCGTTTGAAGATCTGGAGGACAGACTGGAAATGGAATCAGAAAAGTCAAAGGATTACAGCGAATTGTATGCCGCTGTAAATTCCTTAAAAGAGGAGCTGCGTTTGCCCGTTATTTTGTATTACATAGAAGATTTCAGCGTAAGAGAAATCGCCCAGATCCTTGAAATATCGGAAGGTGCTGTTCAGAAGAGACTTGCAAGGGCAAGGGGAAAATTAAGGCAGGAATTGCAGGAGGTGCTGGTATGAGATTAGAAGATATGAAAAGCGATATTCCCGAAACACCGGATTTTATCCATAAAATGATTCAAAATGAGGTTGCAAAGCAGATACAGGATACAAAGGTGATGAATCTTCAAAGAAGAAAAACATGGACGATTCCCAAAATCGCAGCTGTAGCAGCTGCTTGTACGCTGGCAGTTTCCACAGCAGCATATGCAGGTGTAAATCTGTATCACTGGTTTCTGGAGAAGCAGGGCGCTTATGGTGTAGCGGTTAAAATTGATGCCGATAGCATGGCAAAGGAAACCATGCTTCCAGATGAGGTTCCAAAGGTAAATCTGTTTGCCAGATACATTCCAAAAGGCATGAGCTGGAATGACGAGTATCATCTTCAGTATCCGGAACATGAACAGACCGGCGGGTTTAGCTTTGCATCTGTTCTGTTGGATAAAAATGATCTGGGACAGGTTGTGCAGGATCAGAATGTTATTGATAGCGAGGAGCGTACATTTGGAGAATATCAGGGAGTATACCTAAAGTATAATAGCATCGCCAAAAGTGGAACTTTTAACCAGAGAATTTACCTTGTCTGCCCGGATTTATACCGTGTGATTATGATCTACATAGGAGATGACGTATCAAAAGAGGATGCCATAAAGGTGGCTGAGAATCTGGTGATTACGGGAAACACAACTATGGTAAAAACTGCCGGGATGCCTACCTGGAGTGAAGACATGATAGCTGAAAAGATAGAAAATGATGATGATGAAATAATCACTTCTGTAAATGAGAAGGAGCTGCCTGTTTACCAGATCGGTGACACCTTTGATCTGAATGCGACTGGGGAAGACACAAATGGTGAGTATCTGACGAAAACCATTTCTGCAAAGGTGGATTCCATCCAGATCGCAGATGACCTTCAGCTTCTTGAGCCTGACAAAATACCGGAGGAATGGACAGAAGCAATTGGGGCTGATGGAAAACTGTCTGCAAATACATTGAATTATGTAAAATCTGGTGATGGAATCAATTCCCTGGATGAGATTGTGAAGTCAGAAGCTGTGAACCAGAAACTGGTTTATGCCACAGTGACCTATACAAACAATTCAGATGAGGAAATCGACCATATGCTTTATCTTGGTGCTTTGCTAACCATGACAAAGGAAAATGGAAGAGTACAGATTTACGTTCCAACGGAACAGTCCGGCGATGGCTATGACCGCATCACCTGGGATGGCATGGCAAAGACCGGAGAAATGGTTTATTATAATGTCTCTGAAAATTATGGCAATGGCGGAAACTACATTTCCTCTATAAAGCCAGATGAAAGCGTGCAGCTGAACATGGCCTGGATCGTAAATGAAAATGACCTGGAAAATCTGTATCTTAATGTAACCGGTGATGGAGCCTCGTATGAGTTTTCTGAAAATATACTAAAAAATGGACTTGTAGATATTCGCAAATAATAGTTTAAATATGTAAAAAACGAAGCAAATTAACCATTTCCGGCAGTCAACAGCTGTCGTGTTAAAAGTCCCGGAATGCCAGTAATGTGGATTCCGGGACTTTTGGATAAAAACTAAAAAATGGTTGTCTCACGTTTAATTAGAGTGGGTAGTACTGTTTTGTGAATGGGGGTCTCCATAATAGCTGGGCGACGCTTTTTACGGTTTTTCATCTGCATGACGAGGATATCCATGGCTTCTTTAGTAAGAACATCGATTTGCTGATGTATCGTGCTGAATGGTATAAGGTATTCTGACGCAATCGGTGAATCGTCAAAACCAACAACCTGATAGGTTGGAGGTAATTCTCCGTATTTCTTTAGAACCAAATTTAAAAAAATAGATGCCAAAGGATCCTGACGCAGGACTTTCACTTATTCGAATCTATGATCAACTGAAAAATTATATTGGAAAAGAACTTTACTTTGTGATAGAAAACGGAAATGAAACAGGCTTTTCTTTTATCAATGTGGATGATTTCAGGACTTCTATGACGGAAAAAGAAGTGATTGCTCTTCAGAATGAAACAATGGCTGCGCTTATAACAATGGAGGATCCGTATAAGGAATACATTGTTTCCAGCTATAAAGAAGAGGAAATCATACCTTTCGGAAGAACGATTTGTTTTGATCTTAACGGTGGGGAGGGAATATGCCCTGCTCCGATACGAAGTTATGATGCCAAAGCAATCAGGCTACCGGATGGGACAAGTATGAATCGAGCAAATCATATATTGCTGGGCTGGGCAGAAACACGAAATACCAATGTAATTGATCCTGCCACCAATGAAGATGCTTACGCACAAATAATTTATATGCCAGGTAGTTCATATCCGATTCAGGATAAAGATGTTACATTGTATGCAGTTTAGGCACAAAACAGTGGAACGCTGATGGAAGATATTACGATTGCGGTAAGAAATGCTGGCAAGGTACCCTCAGAACCCGCCATTTAAATAGCGTTTTTCGAAATCAGAAATGAAATCGAGAAACGCTTCTTATTTCCGCAATTTTGCTTCGTCCTGTAAATTTCAGTGTACCTATTCTTTTGGGTCAGATCATATCGTAAAGGAAAATTATTGGATTAAACATAATTTTACTGGCTGTAATGATAGTGACAATGAAATTCTTTTACTATATTCTGATAATGTAAAGATTGCATAATATTGATTGTGGAAAGGGGGCAGCAGAATGAAGAAAAGGATATTGACTGTGGTGATTGCAATCGCAATACTGGCAGGAATTGCGGTACCGGTAAGGGCAGAAGAAACTGTTCCGGAAGAAGCCGTGGAGTGCCTGACAGAGATGCCTTATGAAGCATTACCGGAAGAAGAGTTTGAGTTTGATGAAGCAAGCAGAACGATTACTGCGTATATCGGAACATCTGTGGATGTTATTATACCGCGTACGATTGGTGGTGTGCCGGTAGAAAATATTTCTTATAATGCTTTTGAATGTGCAAGAGATTATGTGCATTCGGATATGGCAACCAATCAGAAAGAAGGCGAGTGGCTGCCAATGCGCTGTCTGATTCTGCCGGAGACATTGAAGTCTATAGAGGACAGTGCTTTTACCCACTGCCATGATCTGGAAACTGTGATTTGTTATGCACCTCTGGAAAATACGAATAAAGGTTTATTTGAGGAATGTAAGGGATTGAAAACAGTGATTTTTGTGAATGGGGTTGGAGAGATGGATAATTACCTGTTTAATTACTGTAAGAATTTGAAGACCGTATGGTGGAAGGGAAAGGTAAACAGAATCGGGGTACAGTGTTTTGGAGCTACAGGTTTGGAGCAGTTCTGTGTGAATGCGAAGAATATTGACAGTTGTGCATTTATCGGATGTGAAGATTTGAAGGAAATACACATTCGCAGCGGAGTTGAGAATCTTAATATGACAGCATTTGCAATGCTGACAGGAATCGAAACAATTTGTCTGGAAGGGATTGATCCAGATGTAATGGAAGCAGACTGGGTGAACTTACAGAACAGCACAGTTACTATCATGGTGCCAGAGGATACTACTGATGAACAGCTGCAGCTTGTGACTCAGAAGTTTGCCAGTGCATATATAATTGTAAATAAATCCCAGGTACAGAAGGACAGCTGCCAGCTGTCGGATGATCCAATGCCGGATATTGATGGCATAGTTGGTGAATATGGTATTTAACCGAATCAAGTAGCGAAGCGGACCTGGAATGTCCGCTTGACAGGAAAATCTGATTAACCGTCAAGGTACATTGATATTGTATGCATGAAAAGATCCCAGTAAAGTGGAGGCGTTTTAGCCATTCGCTTTGCAAAGGGATCTTTTTCTGATTTGCATACTCAAATGTCTGCAAAAACAGGTTATTTTGATCCGAAGAATATAGAATAGTTAAGCTATATATGATAATATAAAGACATCATACACATAGGAGCTTCGATAATTTGAACACAGGTCACGAAGCGACTGCGTTCATGAGCAAGTAGCAAAGCGGACCTGGAATGTCCGCTTTACTTTATCAGAAAGGAAAACAAATGAGAAAAGCAATCGTATATGCATCTGTGCATCATGGAAATACAGAAAAATTAGTAAAGCGCATAGCAGACGAGTGTCAGTTCAGTTTAATTGATGCTGTAAAGTAGCCAAATGCAGATCTGAGCAGCTATGATATGATTGGTTTTGCATCGGGAATCTATTTTTCGAAATTTCATCAATCATTATTGGGATTTGCGGAGAAAAACTTACCAGACAACAAAAAGGTATTTCTGATTTGTACTTATGGTGGAAATGCGAACTATAAATCCATAGAGCAGATTTTGAGTAAGAAGCATTCTAAGGTGATCGGAAAATTCGGATGCAAGGGTTATGACACATTTGGTCCATTTAAACTGGTTGGTGGAATTGCAAAAGGGCATCCAGATGATGAAGATATTAAAAATGCAGTTGAGTTTGTAAGAGGATGCCAGATAAAACATTGTTGATGGTATCTCCTTATTTTGGAAATAGAAATATTGTGATTGGCGAGGGAAAATGCGGATAAATCAATCTGTTAAAAGGAGAGCGAAAATGATGATCAGAGACGCAAAAGAAAAAGACATTCCGAGAATTCTAGAGTTATTAAAACAGGTGCTGCAAATTCATGCAGATATAAGACCTGATATTTTTATTCCGGGTACAACAAAATATACCATAGACGAATTGAGAGAGATTTTGAAGAATAAAGAAACACCAATATATGTTGCAGTAAATGAGGCTGATGTTTGCGTAGGGTATGCATTTTGTCAATTACGGGAGCAGCCTTTTTCAAACAATATGGTTCCATTTAAATCTCTTTTTATTGATGATCTGTGTATTGATCAGGAAGCACGAGGGCAGCATATTGGTGAAAGCCTGTTTGAATATGTAAAAAACGAAGCAAAGCAACTGGGCTGCTATGAAGTGACATTGAATGTATGGACAGGAAATACTTCAGCAGAAAAGTTTTATGAGAAAATGGGAATGCGAACAAAAGAAAGACAAATGGAATACATATTATAAAAAAACAATGTGGTTTGGATATCAGATGGAGGTACCTATGACTGAAAGAGAAAAAATGCTGGCAGGAGAACTGTACGATTGTGGAGATGCGGAACTGCTGACACAATGGCATAAGGCAAAAGATCTGGTAAGAGATTATAATCAGATGAATTCTGCGGATGCAGATGAAAAAGAACGAATTCTGAATGAACTTCTTGGCGGAAAAGGCAAAAACTTATGGATAACGGCTCCTTTTTACGTTGACTATGGTAATAATATCTACTTCGGAAATAACTGTGAAGTAAATATGAATTGTACCTTTCTTGATGACAATATAATTCGTATCGGTGATAATGCCTTAATTGCACCGAATGTACAGATTTATACGGCATTTCATCCGACAAATGCCATAGATCGCTTCGGGATACCTAAAGAAGACGGATCATTTGAATTTTGTAAAACACAAACAGCACCAGTTATCATTGGAAATAATGTATGGATTGGTGGCGGAGCTATTATTTTACCGGGCGTTACCATCGGGAATAATGTTGTGATTGGAGCCGGCAGTGTTGTAACAAAAAATATTCCCGACAATGTGATTGCTGTAGGCAGTCCTTGCAGAGTGGTCTGTAGGAATCAGTAACAAACATGTTTTATCCAGATAAATATATAAGTGGGAGATATTATGCCTGAAATACAGAAGAAAATTGAATTACTACAGAAAATTGCACATCGATTTAATGAGGCAAATATAGAGTGGGCTTTAGGCGCATCTATGCTGCTGTACTTTAAAGGGATTATTTCAGAATTTCATGATATTGATTTAATGATCTCTGTTCATGATGCTGAACAGGTCCGGACGATTTTATCAGAAATGGGAGAACTTCACGCACCGATTTGATTTCCGGTATTATTGCAGTTATATCGGTATTGGTAGGAACTTATATGACGTCAAGTGGAATCAAAAACTGTAAATAAAAGATTTTAGGGTTAGGAGGGATTAATAGAACTATGAGCAAAAGATTGCTGGTAGAGCAGAAGCATACAAAAGCGGGAATAGAGTTTATCAAAGAAGGTCTGGAAGAGTTTGGCATAGAGAAAAAGCAGACCATAAAGACAATGCTTTTAGTAGAGGAAGTATTGGTGAAATTAAGGGAGCATGCCAAAGACCCTGATGAAAATATCTGCATTATTTTGAATAAAAGGTTTGGCAGGGTATATGTGAATCTGTCACTCCGTGGTGAGAAATTCCAGTTTATTTATGGTCATACCATAGAAGAAGTACTGGACCAGGAAAATGATGATCTTCAGAGCGCACAGGAAAAAGAAGAAAAAATAATCCGGGATGTCCTTCTCAAGGCGAATGAAGAAAGACTGCGCTATAAAAACAAGAACAACATGAACCTGGTAGAAATTACAGTACAGAAAAATCCCCATGCCATGGTATTACATACAATGCTGGCTTTAATAGCTGCAATCGTAATAGGTGTATTGATGAAAGTGTTTGTACCTTCAGGCGTGAACGAAGCACTGAACAATACTATTTTTACATCTATCAGCACAATGTTCCTGAATGCTTTGAAGATGATTGTAGGCCCGGTAGTATTTTTCTCCATAGCATGCTGCATTTCCCAATTTGGAGATCTGAAAGAAGCCGGACGTATTGGTGGAAAAATCATGGGCTTTTACCTGCTTACCACGGTTCTGGCAATTCTTACGGCAACAGGTGTGTTTGAATTATTGAAGCCAGGTAATCCAGAGCTTGCGGCAAAACTGGCTGGAGATGCAGCTGCGGTGTCGGTTTCGGATGTAAGTATTTCAATCAAGGATACAATTGTAGGAATCATTCCGGCAAACTTTGTAAAACCGTTTTTAGATTCCAACATGATGCAGCTCATCTTTTTGGCAGTTCTGATTGGAATTGCATTAGAGAAGATCGGGGAGCATTCCAGGTTATTAAAGGATATATTCGAAGCATGCAATGACCTGTTCCTGAAGATTACAGTGATGCTGGTACGCTTCATACCTGTTGCAACCTTTTGCTCCATTGTATCGGTTGTATTAAAGACAGGACCGGATGTGCTGTTGTCCATGCTGGCCATGCTGGGAACTTTTGCAGTAGGAATCGTGGCGATGATCATTGTATATTGTATATTACTTGGAGTAATCGGCCGTTTGAATCCGATTCCCTTTTTGAAAAAATACAATCCCACAATGCTTCAGGTGTTCGGCATGGCTTCCAGTAATGCGGCGATCATTGTGAACATGGATGCCTGCGAGAATAAACTTGGTATATCAAAGAAAATCTATTCCCTGTCTATTCCCCTGGGGGCAACGGTAAATATGGACGGAACCTGTATATATCTGGTGATATTTGGCATGGCACTGGCAAGAGTTTTCGGTGTTGATATCAACGGTGGAATGATGCTGTCTATGTTTTTCTCCGTGTTTGTTCTTTCTGTAGGTGCGCCAGGAGTTCCAGGAGCGGGGCTTGTATGCCTGTCTGTACTTCTGACACAGTTGAATGTTCCGCTTGCAGGAATCGGACTGGTCATGGGACTGGACTCCCTGCTTGGAATGATGCGTGCAATGAGCAACAGCCTGGGCGATGTGACAGCATCCCTAATTGTTGCAAAATCAGAAAAGAAGCTTGATATGGAAAAATATATGAGTTAGATTGAAAAAACTATAAAAAATAGGTATTAAGCTTTCGTATAGAAGCTACATGCCAATCCATGGTTTATGTCAGGTACATGCACTTGCTTATAATATATTTAATTAGTTTAGATGATTGGCGTTATCTGCAAATATGAGAAAACAACGTATAGAATTTCTCCAATTTTTAAATTTTCGACGACGGTCAGGACGGTGATTTATACTACAAATACCATTGAATCCCTGAATTCTACCTACCGGAAACTGAATCGCCAGAGAAGCGTATTTCCAAGCGATACAGCTCTATTAAAGGCACTGTATCTTGCCACATTTGAAGTTACCAAGAGATGGACCAGTACGATCCGGAACTGGGCACAGGTGTATGGTGAACTGAGTATTATGTACGAAGGGCGCCTTCCAGAGTAACGAATAAACAGGCGAATAAGACGGGCGGAAAACCGTCTGCTCTCACAAAGTTCTTCCTCAGCTTAGCATCCCATTTCCTTCGTATGCCACGCCCCCACGCAGTGAATAGCCCCTCACGTCCCCTTTTCCGACGCGGAGACGTAAAGTGGTGTCATGAGCAGGAGTTAAGGTGTAGGTGACATTCTTCCCCTCCCATTTAAGATCCACGCGGATGTTTCCGCGGGCAATGAACCCCGTGGCTTCCCCATTTCTCCAGGAGGGTGGGAGCGCAGGGAGAAGGACAAGCTCTTCTCCCTGGCTTTGAACCAGGATCTCGGCAACCGCAGCACTGTAACCTAAATTCCCATCAATCTGGAACGGTGGGTGGGCACAAAATAAATTGGGATAGATGCCACCTCTTCGTATTCCCATTTCTTCCATTGGATCTACTACATAAAACAGGTTTTTCATAATTTTCTCCACATGAGCGCCATCTTCCATACGGGCCCACATCAGAACTTTCCAAGCCAGACTCCATCCGGTTCCCTCATCCCCCCGAAGTTCAAGACTCTTTCTCACTGCTTTATATAATTCCGGTGTTTGTGGAGTAATGCCGCAGCCAGGATGAAGCTCATAAAGATGAGAAACATGGCGATGATGCACATCCTGCTCTGGAAATTCCTGGTTCCATTCCAGAATCTGTCCCTTGCTTCCAATAGCAGTAGGTACCATGCGCTCCAGCGCTTCCAGTACATCACACATTATCTGATTCTGCAAGCCAAGCACTTCACAGCCCTTTACATAATCCCGAAACAGATTTCTTGCAATGGCCATGGTATTTTCACTGTATTCTGCCACGGAACAATCCTCATAAAACAGATTTTCCGGTGAGGTAGCGGGACAGATGGCGAGTCCCTGATCTGTTTCCTGAAGCTGAGCCAGACAGAATCGCACATTTTCTTCCAGTATAGGCATAATTTCCTTCAAATACTCTTTATCTTCTGTAAATAAGTACTGGTCGAACAGATTTCGGCAGAGCCATGCCTCTCCAAAAGGCCAGAACGCCCACACCGCTTTTCCTGTTGCAGGAGAAGTTTTACCCCAGATATCCGTGTTGTGAAAACAGGCAGTTCCTTCACAGTTAAGCAGTTCTCTGGCGGTTTTCTGTCCATTTTTAACCAGCGCTTTGCAAAGATTTACCAGTGGTTCCTGCATTTTGGCAAGATTCAGAGGCCCTGTCATCCAGTAATTCATTTCGGTATTGATATTTACGGTGAAATCACTGAACCATGGTGGAATAATATCATTGCTCCAGATTCCCTGCAGATTGGCAGCCTGGGTCCCTGGTCTGGAAGATGAGATGAGCAAATATTTTCCGAAAGCAAACAGGATTGCATAAAGCTCCGGGTCAGATGCGCCCTCATGAAATGTTGCAAGACGCTCCCGCAGATCATACTGAGAAGTTTCAGCAGAAATCTTCGGCACATCATCCCACAGTCTCAATGAAGTTCTCCCATAAAAAGACCTGTATTCCTCTACGTGCTCGTTCAGCAGCTCTTCAAATGGTTTTGAAAGTTTTTCTAAATCGGCAGCCAGCATATGATGAATTTGGGCATCGGAATATTGCTCAGTATATGCTTTGTCAAATCCCCGGAAGCTGGTACGGATTGCCATACGGATTTCCACCCCAGTTACATGCTCCAATAGAATTCCGTCAGCAGATCCAGTGGCTCTTCCACCTTCTGCAGTTACGCACCCTTCTCCTATAAAGTGTACACCCTGAAGCTCTGGTTCGTCCGGGAAAAGAAACTCTTCCGGTTTATTTTTCTTAATAACTTTCAGTCCGCTTCTTCCCGGACAGATTCCGGTAAGCGTGAAATGATTTTCCTTATAATCTTTCTCACGGATAAAGGCTCCGTCACAGTGGACCAAAATAGAAAATGGCCGACTGCTATTAATCTGATACACAAGTCCCTGAGCCGGTGCGCTGATAAAGCAGGTACGTGTAAACTTAGCTCCATTTCTCACATAGCACTCAGACGCCACAGCCCGGTCTAAATCCAAATGTCTCTCATAATCTGTCACTGCTGTATCTGAATCTGGCGAAGCACCTGCAACTGTACCTCCATCAGCATCATAATTATCCTCCACAAAATCCAGAAGCAGATCCCCAAAGGGCAGATAAACCTGTACATCCTCAGCTTCTTCCAGCTTCTTTTCCATAACCAGTTTTGCTTCTTCATATTTCCCTGCCCTTGCAAGCTCCCTGGCCTGATTCACTACTTCAGGGGAAAGTCCGGTCTGTCCGCTGTAAGGGGAGCCTGACCATAAGGTGTCCTCATTTAACTGTAACACTTCATGATCCAAAGCTCCGTGAATAACCGCTCCCATTCGTCCATTTCCCAGTGGAAATCCCTCCAGCCAGCATTTTGCCGGATTTTTATAATACAATTCCATATATTTATTCCTTTCATTATGGTATATTGGTGTTATGATCTGTCTACTGATGATACTTCTTTCCATATTCCGATGGCGAAATTCCCATGCATTTCTTAAACAGCCTGCTGAAATAAAGCTGATCATCAATTCCTACCATGGAAGAAATCTCTTTCATGGACATGGTATTTTCCTTGATCAGGGTTGCGGCCTTGCGTATCCGCAGATTATTCAGATAATTGGTAATGCTTGTGCCAACCTCAGATTTAAAAATCCTGCACAGATAACTGGAGCTTAAATTTACGTTTGCAGAAATAGAAGACAGGGTCAGCCTGTACATGTAATTTTCCTCCATATACTCCAGGGTTTTCGCTACATCAGTTTTATAGTGTCCCTCATTAGAGGAAAATTCCCGGAACACACTTCGCGCTTCCTCGTAATTTTCCAACATTTCCTGATAGGGCATATCCGGTGCAAAGGACTGGTACATGGTAAAACGATTGTATAGCTTTTTTACCAGCTGTTCCACCTTAATTTCACTGTCGGACAGCTCCGTCTGGGAAAAAACAACCAGTGCGCTATAATCGTTCAGCACCAGAATATAGGGCTGAAGCACTCCCTGAACCGCATCCAGGATCATATCCCGCAGAAGACTCCCGGAGATGGAAAATGCGTCATTAGATAAATACTTCTCAAAGGTTACATAGCAGACGGCACAGGAAGCTTCCATAAATGCAAGTCTGGTTTTAGCATGCTGTCCCATAAAATCTGAAAGCTTTACATCCTTCTGGAAAAATTCCAGCAGCAGCTTTGATATATCCTCTTCCTGATCCTTTTTTTCGGTTTCCCAATTTCTGGGCACTTTGTCCTTTAATTTTTCTACCGTTTTATTCAGACAGGCAAGAAGGGTATCTGGCTGGATCTTAATTTTCAGCAGATAATCTGCCGCACCAAGCAGCAGTGCACTTCGCACAGAATCAAAATCCTCGTAATTGCTAAGTACCAGAATTTCTCCCGGACAATTCTTTTCCTTTAAAGTCCGAATCAGCTCAAGCCCGTCCATCCCAGGCATTTTCAGGTCTGTGATGATCACATCCGGATGATGCTGTTCGATCAAAGGCAATGCCTCAAGTCCATTTGATGCCGTTCCGCAAATAGAAAAGCCATGCTCCTCCCAGGGCAGGATGGAACGAAGCGCAATTTTTACAATAGGCTCATCATCCACAATCAGTATACTGTACATGTATCGTCCTTTCTGACCAGAGCGTGTTTGAAAAAGGCTCTAGTTGTGTATTTTATGAAAGCGTGTCCGCATAAAGCTCCGGCAGGGTCAGGGTACAAGTAGTTCCTTTTCCCGGCTGGCTGTTAATTTTCAGCCCGTATTTTCGTCCGAAATTCAGCTGGATCCGGTCATTTACATTGGCGACGCCAATCCTTTTCCGCTCCGGGTGAGGTGCCAGAGCGTCAACTGTCACCTCAAAGCCTTTGCCGTCATCAGACAGTTCGATCATTACATCCGCATTTTCCCGCCAGCAGGTAATCTGAATCTCCATCACCGTGCCATTATCTGACGAACCGTGCATCACCGAGTTTTCTGCCAGAGGCTGCAGAATCAGCTTTGGAACCAGGCAGGAGAGCAGCTCATCCTCCTCCACATGGAAAGAATATTCAAAGCTTCCTGCATACCGGATCCTAAGAATGGAAAAATAATTTTCCAGATTTTCCAGTTCCTCCTGAATCGTAATATATTCATTCTTATTGGTAAGGGTATTCTGTAAAAGACTGCTTAGCGCCTGGATTCCGTCGCTTACAATCTGATCCTTATGCATGGCAGCCACAAACCGAAGACTGTTCAGAGTATTGAAAAGGAAATGAGGATTCAGCTGATACTGAAGCATCTGCAGCTCCAGCTCTCTTTTTTTCTTTTCCTGAGTCTTCTGCTGATCCATCAGATGTTCAATGGTATCTGCCATATGATCCATGCTTCCGGAAAGCCGGGAGAGTTCATCCTTATGCTTGTCCTGAATACGCACAGATAATTTTCCTCCGGAAATCTCACGGCAGAATTCCAGCATTCTTTTAATAGGAGACATAATTCCCTGATATACCATGGCTACAATTCCGATGCACAGTAAAACCAGAAACACTACCACCACAAGAATCTGTTTCAGCATGGCATAAACTTCTGAATTGATATAGTGGTAAGGCATGGTATATACAAACAGCTGATTCAGATTTTTATTAAAAATATAGGTCACCAGCTGTTCCTCCCCATTCTCATGGATACTAAAGGAATCGGTTTTCTTTGGAAGCCTTTCCTGGATTTTTTTCAGAAGCTCATCATCCGTTTTCTCCCCCAGGGCTATACTTCGGCTCCAGGAAGAGAGCACCGTTCCATCCAGATTCATATACATAATATTGGAAGAATCTGACAGTCCCACAGGCTCCAGTACCGTCTTGGAAAAGATTTTTTCTTCAATAGAAATCAGAGTGTAGCCGATTACCCGGCTTTTGGAATACTGCTCGTAAATCCTTCTTCCAAGAACCAGAATATTTCTGTCACGGTAAGTATGTACATAAGCCCACACATCCTGGTCCTGCTCTTCAAGCTGCGACAGGATCCGGTCCACATCTTCCTGATAGAACCCGTCATAGCCCAGATCATAAAAAATATTTCCATCGGTATCATAGACAGTAATATTTTTTGCCTGGGCAGGATAGATGATTTTATTGCGGATCATGTTTTGAATCTCAAGCATCGCCTGATTCTTCTCCATATCTGTCATGTCTTTTTTTAGAAGACCTTTTTTAATCTCTTCACTAATACAGATGGAACCACACAGATACTGGTATTTCTCAATCTCACTTACCATATTCAGATTGATCATGGACAGGGTCTGGGAAATAGATGCAGAAAGCTTCTCCTGAAGTGCCGCGGAAAATATATGAAAAGAATAGCCGCTGATTCCTACCAATGGTATAATAGAAATCATCAGAAGGGCAATTACAAGTCTTGTTTTGATGCTGAATTTACGAAATCCCTGAAAATGATGTTTTTTTTCCATGGAGGTTCCTCCTGTTGCTGACCACTGACGGGTATCTGTCAAAATATTATTATTTTCATTTATTATACAGGAAAAAAACAGAATAATCTATGTAAAAGCAAAAGATGAAAAAATAATACATATATGCCGCAAGAAAATCCATATCAGATATTATTTACAAGAAAATGCTCCATAACGAGAATCGTTTTATTAATTTACGACAAAAGATTTTCGCAATATAATAGCATCATCAGGCAAACGTAATAAAACAGCCAACCAGAAGGAGGAAACACCATATGAAAAAAAGATTTGCAGCATCCGCAATGATTCTTGCCATGAGCGCAGCTACTGTACTTTCTCCGCTCACAACATTTGCGGAAGCAGAAGAACAGGAACTGAACATTGCCATTTTCCAGGGTGGATACGGAGATGCTTACTGGAATCAGATGGTAGAGCTTTTTGAAGCAAGCCATGAGGGCGTGAAGGTAAATATGACGATCAGCCCGACTATTGGTGATATTATTCGTCCACAGATCGTAGCCGGAAACGCGCCGGATTTTATTTGTCTCAACGATGGTGGTGAGGACGGCGTAATTCTTTCTTTGATTAAAGAACATGCACTTTTAAATCTGGACGATGTATTTGACGGAGAAAACTATGCTGGAACCGGTACTCTTCGCGATGACATTACAGACGGAATTCTTTCCAGTACAAAGTGTGCACCATACGGAGACGATGAAATTTATCTGGCACCATTTAACAGTGGTCCGCAGGGTCTGATCTACAACAAGACCTTTTTCGATGAGAACAATCTGGAAGTTCCAAAAACATGGGACGAGTTTTTCACACTTGGCGATACCTTAAAGGATATTGACGGACGTGCGCTTTTCACCTATCAGGGAATTTATCCGGGATACATGGAAGAAATGCTCTGGCCGGCAATTGCAAATGAGTGCGGTGAGGAAGCTCTTACCAAGATTGCCAATTATGAGGAAGGTTCCTTCAACAACGAAGGTGTGTTAAAGGCTCTTACCCATATCAAAGAAATTGCAGAGAAAGGTTATCTGTTAGAGGGTACTGTAGGTATGAACCATACAGAGTCCCAGACAGAGATGATGCTTGGAAAAGCTGCATTTATCACGAACGGAACCTGGATGGAAAATGAGATGCAGGATGCTCCAAGAGAAGAAGGCTTTGAGTTTGCAATGGCCCCGATCCCAACTGAGAACGCAGATGATGTGCATTATGTATTCGACAGCTGTGAGCAGTTCTCCATTCCGGCTGCTGCAAAGAATCCGGAGCTTGCAAAAGAATTCCTTCGTTTCCTGTACAGCGATGAATCCGTATCTGCATTTGCAGAGGCTTCCGGTGCCCTCTATGCTACCAAGAGTGCCCGTGAAGTAGCAAAAGATAAGCTGTCTACTGCAATCTATAATATGTACGGAATCTACGAAGAGGCAAATGCTTCTTCCCTGATCATGAGCTTTGCAGCAGTTCCGGCTGACTGCAAGATCAACCCGAAAGATGAGATCTTCAATCCGATCACTTCTGTTATGAACGATGAAATGACAGTAGAAGAGTGGGCACAGAACGTGGAAGCTGCTTTCGCACAGGTTCGTGCTGATATGGAAGCTGCCAACTAAACTTCATATGCCAGCCGGATAAAAACGGTAAAGCATGGAAAGGCTGCTGCACAGTGTATGCGGCAGCCTTTTGTAACCCTGAACAGATAGATTGCCAATCGGTGATGTCATCCACATTTTTCAATATTTAAATTTAAAGAGGTGAGCAAGCGTGGTAAAAAAGCCCAGATTATTTATAGCCCTGTGTACGCTTCCTGCATTGATCTTAACCATTGTTTTTATGATTGTCCCTATGGTAAATGCCATTTATCTGTCTTTTACCAGTTCCACTGCACTTAGCGTAGGCTTTAACAGCAAATTTGTATTTTTGGATAATTACAGGTATATGTTCCAGGATAAGGATTTTCTTCAGGCACTGTTTAATACTCTTAAGCTGATGCTGGTAATCCCGGCTGTGACCATATTTCTAAGTCTTGTATTTGCATTTATCCTTACTCAGGGACAGCTTAAGGAAAAGTCATTTTACCGGACCGTATTCTTTTTCCCAAGTATTGTTTCCATGACTGTAGTTGGTATTGTGTGGTCCTTTGTGTTTAATCCCACAAGAGGAATTCTGAATCATATGCTTGATCTGTTCCATCTCTCCACCTGGAAACACGCATGGCTTGGAGAGGGAAAAACGGCTCTCTGGTGTATCGGTGCAGCCTTGGTGTGGCAGGCCATTGGTTATTACATGGTCATGCATGTGGCTTCCATTGATGGGATTTCCCAGGAGGTTTATGAAGCTGCTTCCATTGACGGCGCAACAGGAGTGCAGAAGTTCTTTAAGATCACCATTCCGCTGCTACGCAGATCAATTGGAACGACCTATATACTTTCCCTGTCTGGTACTATCAACTTAAGTTTTACCCTGTCCAATGTTATGACAGGTGGTGGACCAAACGGCGCATCCAGTGTCCTGTTGCAGTATATGTACACCCAGGGTATGAGAAATGCCAACTTTGGATATGCCATGGCAATCGCCATGTTTACCCTTGGCCTTGCAATCGTCCTTGCAATGATTTCTAAAAAAATATCATCTGAAAAAGAATAGGAGGGAGACTGATGAAAACTGTAAGAACCTGGTGTATCAGGATCCTGATGATTCTGTTTACCGTTATCTTTTTGTATCCGCTTTTCTGGAACCTGATGTCTGCGTTTAAGACAAATGCAGAATATCTGACAGATCCTTATGCATTGCCCGCAGCTTTGAATCTGGATAATTTTGTGGCAGCATGGCAGAAAGCAAATATTGCCGCTTATTTTGGAAATTCCATATTTGTGACAGTGCTTTCCACTGTATTGCTTCTGCTTTTGGTCATTCCCATCTCTTATGTACTGGCAAGATACCGTTTTGTGGGCAGCAGGCTGATTTCTACGGTCTACATGGCTTGTATTTTTCTGCAGGCTACTTACATTATGATTCCTTTGTTTCTAGAATTACAGGCTGTGAACGGATTAAATAACCTGCCGGTATTATGTCTTGTTTATGCAGTTATGCAGTTTCCTTTCTGTATTTTTACCTTACAGGGATTTATG
The DNA here is from genome assembly GCF_040908885.1 of Ruminococcus sp. RTP21358st1_G6_RTP21358_211008. Lineage (NCBI taxonomy): Bacteria > Bacillati > Bacillota > Clostridia > Eubacteriales > Oscillospiraceae > Ruminococcus > Ruminococcus sp. RTP21358st1_G6_RTP21358_211008. Next base: position 40,895 of record NZ_JBDGDM010000002.1, on the reverse strand, counting down.
TCTGCGGTACCAAGGGATTATGAGGAGTCTGCAAGAATTGACGGTGCTACTAATATCCAGCTGTTATTAAGAGTTATGGTGCCTCTTGCAAAACCCGGGATTGCGACCATTACGATGTTAAGTGCCATGGGCTTCTGGAATGAATATCCACTGGCACTTGTTCTTCTTACGGAAGATGCAAAGAAAACCCTTCCCATCGGTATGGCAAACTTGTTTGAGGTGCAGAAATATGCTACAGACTGGGGCGCCCTGTTTGCCGGACTTGTAATCGTTATGATCCCAACAATTATTATCTATCTCATTGGACAGAGATATCTGCTTCAGGGAATCGGTGCAGGCGGGTTGAAGGGATGAAAAAAGGAGAAATCATATGCCAACTGATCAGGAATTAATAAAAATAGTTCCCTCCTGCCGCCAGATTGCCTATCAGGCAACAGAGTTTTATGCGTTTTTTCATTTTGGAATGAATACGTATACCAATCGGGAATGGGGAGATGGAACGGAAAATCCACAAATTTTTAATCCTACAGAGTTTGACGCAGACCAGTGGGTGACTGCAGCACAAAATGCCGGCATGAAAGGCGTAATTCTTACCTGTAAGCACCATGACGGCTTCTGCCTGTGGCCTACCAGATATACCAGTCACAGCGTTGCAGCAAGCCCGTGGAAAAATGGCAGGGGAGATGTGGTCCGGGAAGTGTCCGAAGCATGCCGCCGCCATGGACTGAAATTTGGAATTTATCTTTCTCCATGGGATCGAAACCAGCCCTGCTATGGAATGGGAAAAGAGTATGACGATTACTACCTGTCCCAGCTTACAGAGCTTCTTACCAGATACGGGGAAATCTTCAGTGTCTGGCTGGATGGTGCATGTGGGGAAGGACCTAATGGGAAAAAACAGGTCTACGACTGGAATCGCTATTACGAATGTGTTCGAAAATATCAGCCAGACGCATGTATCTGTGTCTGCGGGCCAGATATCCGATGGTGTGGAAATGAAGCTGGCGATGTAAGAAAATCTGAGTGGAGTGTTGTTCCTGCGCGTACAGCACTTGCAGAGAGTGTACAGGAAAGAAGCCAGCAGACCGATGATGAGGAATTCAGAATGCGCCGGATTACCAGTGATATGGAAGATCTTGGAAGCAGAAAAGCGCTTGAAGGTGAAACGGATCTGATCTGGTATCCGGCAGAAGTAAATACTTCTATAAGACCTGGATGGTTTTATCATCCAGAAGAAGATGATCAGGTGAAAAGTCTGGAAGAGCTGGTTCATATCTATATTGGGGCTGTTGGAGGAAATGCAACCTTTTTGTTAAACATTCCACCTATGCCAAACGGACTTCTTCATAAAAATGATGTTAAACGTCTGGAAGAATTTGGAAACTGGAAAAAGAAATCTTTTGCTCATAATTTAATGAGTACAGCACATGTTTTTTCGGAAAATGAAGATCCGGCGCATCCGGCTTCTAATTTGACAGAGGATACTTTGGAAGCATGGTATCAGCCTGAAAGCAGTGAGCTGCCAGTAGAGATAACGATTTGCCTGGACGACTCATACAATTTGGGGTATCTGGTATTAAAAGAGGCTGTCTGCTATAGCCAGAGAGTAGAAAAATATGAGGTATTTGTTAAAGAAGGGGAAATATGGAACAGTATTTACACAGGAACGGTAATTGGCTATCAGAAGATCATTCCTGTTAAGGGGAAAAAAGCCAGGGAAATGAAAATTGTTTTACATGATTTCCGTGTACTTCCGCTTCTAACGTTTATTGGGATTTATCCGGAAAATACCTGAGCGGTTAAGTATTGTTTTATATTATTTCATAAATTAAATAAATAATTATTTATAAAAATACCCTTTAGGAGTAGAAATCATCCTAAAGGGTATTTTCCTCTTAAGCGATATACAGGGGAGGGGTGGTAGTTTCTACCTTAAGAGGGAAGCATGTGGCAAGTACAATACCGTATGGTTATCTTAAAGATAAGGATGATTCGAATATATGGGTCAGTGATGAAGAAGCGGCAGCAGTTGTACAGAGAATCTTCCACAGTAGCAGGGATTCTGAAGAAAAGAGAGTATCTTGGTCATACAGTAAACTTCAAAACCAGAAAGCATTTTAAGGAGAGGTAAAGCCGTCTATCTGGTAAAAACTTGCACAGAATGTAGCAAAGATTCAAAGAGAAGAGGCTAACCTGCTTTTGGGGGATATTGAATCATGGAAATGTCAGAGATGATTGCAGCAATGCAGGAGAAAATCAACCGGATGCTGGTTACAGAAGCAAGCCGACAGGAAATATGACAGGAGTGATTTGAAAGTAAATTGAAATGGAAATATGACGGAGAGTGTGATATGATTTCAAGGTAGAAGGACCTGCACAAGGTGGATTACACTCATATGAATTTACGGCTGATACGGAATAAAGAAAACAGGTATAAAAGGATTTTTTTCAGAAAGATTGTTATTATTTTGCCATATCCAGCAGAACAACGTGCATGGCATTGTCCGCATTGTAAAAAGTATTGATGTGGATGGAAGCTGAAGAGCAATTATAAAGTTTTACGACTTGTAGAATATGAAAATGCTGTAAGGAGAAAGAGATGGAATGGTTTGGGATTGTAGCATTGTTGCTGCTACTTTGTTATTCAGCGTATCCGGGAAAAGTAAAGCGTTTGGAAACGAAAGTAAAACGATTGGAGAAAAAGCAGAGAGGAGTGGCATATATGTCAAAGCTGATTAATGATCTTGTAGGAAAACAATGTATTATCAGATCAGAGTTCATTTTTAGTTTTGCGGAAAAAACTGAATTATCCTGCAAGATTATAGATGCAGATGATGAATGGATAAAAATTTGTTATACAGAGAAAAAAGATAAGTTTGCCTTTTTGCCCCAGCCAATGGCCGCACCTTCCCTTTTGAAAAAAGAGATCGTACAGATTCCATTAAAAGATGAAATTCCGGAGCGCCAGATCTGCCTGGTGTATGACAGCCAGCATCCTATGGGAGCTGCGGCAAGAGAACTAAAAAATACAATTCTATTGAATTGATTACATAAAAGAGGTGAAAGCGGAATGAATCCATATGTATCAGTAATCTTGACAATAGCAGTATGCCTTTTGCTATTTGTTTTATGGATTATATATGAAAATTATAAAAATAAAAAGCGTATCTTGACTAAAATTCGAAGAAACTGGGGGAAGCCGTATACCAGACAATATGAGCCTGGTGACATTGAGCAGATTTCCCATTATTTTAGACGAAGAGAAAAAGAAGGTTTCGCAATAGATGATATTACCTGGAATGATCTGGATATGGATCGCCTTTATAAGATGGTAAATCAGACGATTTCTTCTCCTGGGGAAGATGTGCTTTATGATATGATGCGAAGACCTGTATTTTCTCAGGCTGAAATAGACAAAAGAGATGAGTTGATAGATTTTTTTTCCCAACATGAAAAAGAACGGGAGCATATGCAGCTGCTCCTGTCGCAGATTGGAAAAACGAGATTAGGTTCTTTGTCGGATACGGTATTGGCTCTTAAAAGTTCTTCTGAGGTAAAAACAGGAATCCATTGGTTTATGTTGATACTGCTGGTGTTGAATGTTGCAGTGCTTTTACCTGTGAAGCCAGTAGTTGGCTTTTTTTGCTTCATAGTCTTAATGATAACAAATATTACAATTTATTATGCAGGCAATGACCGAAAATTAATTGAAGCTTACCTGGATTGTTATGCACACTTGCTTCGAATGTTATCTGTTGCAGAAAAAATAAAGAATGTGCAATGGTCAGAAACAAGAAAGCAGATGTCTGCTATTGCAGAAGCCAGAGCGGTGTTTAAGGGTCTTAACCGGAAAGCAATTTTTTTGACCAGTAAAAATACAGATGGAGGAGATCCGGCACAGATTCTTATGGACTATATCAGAATGCTGACTCATATAGACATTCTGGTTTATAACGGTCTTTTGAAAAAAATTCAGGACAAAACGGACTCTATTTTGAAGCTTATTGATAATATTGGAGAACTGGATGCGTGTATTTCCATTGCATCTTTTCGGGAACTTCTTACGCTTTGGTGCAAACCTGAGTTTAAAAGCTGGGAAAGTGGTGTCACGCAGATTGAAATGGCTGTAGAAGATCTGTATCACCCACTGCTTCAGGAGGCAGTTGCCAATAGCTTTCAAGTAGCCGGAGGAACTTTGGTAACCGGTTCTAACGCATCCGGAAAATCTACATTCCTAAAAAATGTTGCAATGAACAGTATTCTTGCCCAGACGCTTGTTACCTGTACTTGTTCATCCTACCAGGCACCGTTTTTGAAAGTTATGACATCTATGGCATTGCGGGATGATATAGAGAGTGGAGAGAGCTATTTTATTGTAGAAATCAAGTCGCTGAAACGAATATTGGAAGAAAGTAAGAAAAGGGAGCCACTTTTATGTATTATTGATGAAGTGCTTCGAGGTACAAATACGGTTGAGAGGATTGCTGCTTCATCCAGAATTTTAAATGCACTTCGGCAAAAATGGGTGCTGCCTTTTGCAGCTACTCATGACATAGAACTGTCGTACATTTTGGATTCCCAGTATGAAAACTATCATTTTGAGGAAGACGTACAGGAAAAAGAGGTGGTATTTTCCTATATCCTGAAAAAGGGAAGAGCCACATCCCGAAATGCGATTCAGCTTTTGGATATGTTAGGTTATGACAAGGAAATTGTAGAGGATGCACGAAATGCGGCATTTAATTTTGAAAATAAAGGAATCTGGGATGCCTTATAAATGCAGCAGATCATGTCTGGAAACAGTAATGTCAATGCTGCGTGGACTTCGGAAGAAGGAGAACAGTTCGAGTATATGTATCGGCTGTTCTTTTTTTAAATTTTTAAGTGTTAAAGCGGTGAGGTTTTTCTTGTGTAAAGTAGAGCAATGGAGTATAATAAAATAGGTTTTTGCATAATTTTAAAAGCTATAATAAGAAAATCGGCAAAACAGACGAAAGTCTGTGACGCAAAGCTACAGGGCCTGTAAAATGGCAGCCAGTTGCATGAACTGAGGTGCACTGTCTGTGAGACAGTGTTTTTTTACGGTGTTATTTCATAGACGTAACAATAATAATTTTATGGCAGGGAATCAGATATGAAAAATACGAGAAGGATAGTTAGGATAGACAGAAAATGAAAGGAAAAAAAGTGATTGCAGGCATTCTGCTTGCGGGAATTTTAGCAGTCACCCTGGCAGGGTGTAAAAACACAGATAACACGAAAGAAGAAACAGAAAAGCCCGTTATTACCCTCGGCAGTGACAGCTATCCGCCATACAATTATCTGAACGAGGATGGCGTACCGACGGGCATAGATGTAGAACTGGCTACAGAAGCTTTCAAAAGAATGGGATATCAGGTGGAGGTTGCCCAGATCAACTGGGAGAAGAAAAAAGAACTGGTGGAGAGCGGAGAGATTGACTGTATCATGGGTTGTTTTTCCATGGAAGGGCGTCTTGATGGTTACCGCTGGGCGGGACCATATATAGCAAGCCGTCAGGTGGTCGCTGTAAATGAGAATAGTGATATTTATAAACTGAGTGACCTGGAGGGAAAGAACCTGGCTGTCCAGTCCACAACCAAACCGGAAGGCATTTTTCTGGACCGGACAGATGATAGAATCCCAAAACTGGCAAATCTGATCAGTCTCGGACACCGGGAGTTGATTTATACATTTCTGGGAAAAGGATATGTAGATGCAGTCGCCGCACATGAGGAATCTGTTGTCCAGTATATGAAGGATTATGACGCAAGCTTTCGTATCCTGGAAGAGCCTCTGATGATCACTGGAATAGGTGTCGCTTTTGCAAAAGATGATGACAGAGGAATCTGTGAGCAGATGAGCCAGACGCTGGAAGAAATGCGTCAGGATGGCACATCCCTGAAAATTATTGGAAAATATCTGGATGATCCCCAGAAATATCTGGAGGTGGATGATCTTGGATATTAAGAGGAAGACAAAAGAAAAACGGATCCAGCTGATTGGAGGTCTGTTTGGAATCTGTGTGGCTGTAGGTTCACTGTTTTATTTTTTCCATGCAGAAAAAACGGAAGCCGAGAAAAGAATGGTAGAGATTGTAAATTATGTCAAAGTGCAGTGTTCCACCTACACCCATTATAATGAATCTTCGGAATCCAAAAGCCTCCTCCGTGCCATTGAAAGTGCCAGACAGATGAGTACAAATATTAAAATGGAGACAGAAAACGGCGGGCAGCTAAGCCGGGAGTTCCTGAAAGAAAACCTGCAGACTCTCTGGGTGGATGGTATCATTGTACTGGATACAGAGGGAAAGACGGACTGCGAATACAGTACGGATGAGTCTCTGACCGATGAGATTACGGAGTATCTGCAAAAAGACATTATCATGGATTTTACCGGATATGAAGAAAGATCTTATTCAGAACGGTTTGCCAGGGAAGACGGATCCTATATTGATATTGCAGCTTGTGCCAGAAAAGATGCACCGGGTATTGTGGCAATCTACTATTACACACCTCCTGAATTTGCCAGAAACTATACACTGACGATACAAGGGCTTTTAAATGGTTATAGTATCCAGAAAGATGGAACGATTATTGTTGCAGACGAGGGGATTGTTGTTGCCAGCAATGATCAGAGCCTGTTGGGGCAGAATACGGCTGACAACGAAGTTGTTCAGGCAATGAAGAGGCATACAGACAGTCAGCACATTTATCATTTGAAGAATGAAGGAACAGGATGCTACGGAATCATGCTGAAGCAGAGGGATTACTATATTTATGCATATCTTCCGGATACAGAAGTGTTCCATAATCTTCCATTAAGTGTGATAAGTGTTATTTTTCTTTATTTTCTGATGTTCAGTATATTCTGGTTCTGGACATACAGAACCAATCTGGCGCACCGGAAACAGGAACAGGAAAAAGATGAAAAATATAAAGCAGAACTTCTGATAGCAGCAAAAAAGGCAGAAGCCGCCAATGAGGCAAAAACAGAATTTCTCCAGCGGATGAGCCATGATATTCGGACTCCGATCAATGGAATCTGCGGCATGGTCAATATGGCAGAACATTATGCAGGTGATTTGGAGAAACAGACGGAATACAGGACAAAGGTGAAAAAGGCGTCCAATCTGTTGCTGGAACTGGTAAATGAAATCCTGGACATGAGTAAGCTTGAGTCAGGCGAAATCGTTCTGGAAGAGATTCCATTTAATCTGAGCAGTATTTCAAGGGAAGTATTTGCTGTGATCAAGCAGATGGCTGCAGAACAGAATATCCGGATCGAGTGGGAGAAAAAAGAAATCACACACCGGGATTTTATTGGAAGTCCGGGGTATGTGAAACGTGTGATGATGAATATCCTGTCCAATGCGGTGAAATATAACAGAGAAAACGGACATATCTATATCAGCTGCATGGAAATCCCATCCGAACAGCCGGGAATGACCACAATGGAATTTGTCTGCCGGGATACCGGAATCGGAATGACTGAGGAGTTCCAGAAATGTGTATTTGAACCATTTGCACAGGAACACACAGGAAGCCGCACAAAATTTGCCGGAACAGGACTTGGAATGCCGATTGCAAAGAATCTGGTCGAGAAAATGGGTGGAACCATTACCTTTGAAAGTGAAGAGGGCGCAGGCACCACCTTTGTGATCCGGGTTCCGTTCAAAATAGATATGAATGCGGATAAACGTGAAAAACAGAAGGATGTATCAGAAAAATCTATAAAGGGGCTACATATTCTTCTGGCAGAAGATAATGAGCTAAACATGGAAATTGCAGAATTTATGCTCCAGAATGAAGGCACTGTGGTGACGAAAGCATGGAATGGACAGGAAGCTGTTGAGCTATTCAGAAAAAGTAAACCTGGTGAATTTGATGTCATTCTTATGGACATTATGATGCCGGTCATGAATGGTTATGAAGCTACAAAGATGATCAGGTCTCTGGACAGAGAGGACGCAAAGACAATACCGATTATTGCAATGACAGCAAATGCATTCACGGAGGACAGACTGAGGGCAAAAGAAGCAGGAATGGATGAACATATAGCAAAGCCTGTTGATGGAAAGTTATTGATAAAGGTAATTCATAAACTGATGAAACACAATTTCTGGGGGAGTCATAATGAAAAAACGGAATAAGTTACTTGCTGTACTTCTGGTGATGACGACAGGCACATCACTTTTGTCAGGCTGCGGCAGAAAAATTGCAGAAAAAGAAGATGCAGAAACCATCACAGTGTATTTATGGAGCACCAGCCTGTATGATAAATATGCACCATACATCCAGGAACAGCTTCCGGATATCAATGTTGAATTTGTAGTCGGCAATAATGATCTGGATTTTTATAAGTTTCTTGATGAAAACGGTGGTTTACCGGATATTATAACCTGCTGCCGGTTTTCCCTGCATGACGCAAGTCCGCTGAAGGACAGTCTGATGGATCTTTCCACAACCAATGAGGCAGGTGCTGTCTATGATACCTACCTCAGCAGTTTTATGAACGAGGATGGCAGCGTAAACTGGCTTCCCGTGTGCGCGGATGCCCATGGTTTTGTGGTCAACAAGGACCTTTTTGAAAAGTATGAAATTCCGCTGCCAACCGATTATTAAAGCTTCGTTTCTGCCTGCCAGGCATTTGACGAGGTGGGAATCCGTGGCTTTACTGCAGACTATTATTACGATTATACCTGTATGGAAACACTGCAGGGTCTGTCTGCATCAGAATTGTCTTCTGTAGACGGACGCAAGTGGCGCACCACCTACAGTGACCCGGATAATACAAAGAGAGAGGGTCTGGATGGTACCGTCTGGCCGCAGGCTTTTGAACGTATGGAACAGTTTATCCAGGATACAGGGCTGAACCAGGATGATCTGGATATGAATTATGATGATATCGTTGAGATGTACCAGAGTGGTAAGCTTGCCATGTACTTTGGCACCTCAGCTGGTGTAAAAATGTTTCAGGATCAGGGCATTAACACAACATTTCTGCCATTCTTTCAGGAGAATGGCGAAAAGTGGCTGATGACGACCCCATATTTTCAGGTGGCCTTAAACCGCGACCTGACACAGGACGAAGCCCGCCGAAAGAAAGCAATGAAGGTATTGAAAACAATGTTTTCAGCGGAGGCACAGAACCGGATCATTAGTGATGGACAGGATCTGTTGAGCTACAGCCAGGATGTGGATTTCAGGCTTACGGAGTATCTGAAGGATGTGAAACCTGTGATCGAAGAAAACCATATGTATATTCGCATTGCGTCAAATGACTTTTTCTCCGTTTCCAAGGATGTGGTGTCTAAGATGATTTCAGGAGAATACGATGCAAAGCAGGCATATCAGTCATTTAATTCCCAGCTTCTTGCGGAAGAATCTGCTTCAGAGAATACCGTGCTGGATTCACAGAAATCCTATTCCAACCGTTTTCATAGCAGTGGGGGAAATGCGGCTTATTCGGTTATGGCAAACACTCTGCGTGGTATTTATGGAACGGATGTGCTAATCGCAACCGGAAACAGCTTTACGGGAAACGTGCTGAAAGCTGGATATACAGAAAAAATGGCAAGAGACATGATCATGCCAAACAGTCTTTCGGCATATAGCTGCAGGATAAGCGGGGCAGAACTGACAGAACTGGTCAGAAACTTTGTAGAAGGCTATCAGGGAGGTTTCATTCCCTTTAACCGTGGCTCTCTGCCTGTGGTCAGCGGCATTTCCGTGGAAGTCAAAGAAACGGATGATGGCTATACATTGAGTAAAGTTACAAAAGACGGAAAAAAAGTTCAGGACAAGGATACATTCACGGTAACCTGCCTTGCGATACCAAAACACATGGAAGCCTATCCCACAGATGAGAATATTGCGTTTGAGGGAGAAGACACCTTTGTGAAAGATACCTGGACAGGATATATTTCAGATGGTGATGCCATTCTTGCAGAACCTGAAGACTACATGACTCTGAGGTGAGAAGAATGGATATTAAGAAGCATAACAAAGGCAGAGAAAAGACTGTTAGGAGAAAACGATTCCGGATCGCTGTCTTTACAGCTGTTTTACTGGGAATTGTTCTGATGGTTTTCCGATATTTTGACTTTGTGTCGAAAACTATTTATGAGGAAAGTGTTTCCCATCTGACGGAGGTTTTTCATCAGTCTGATAATATGTTAAGGGAATTGACAGATAAGAACCTGACTTATCTCCATATTTGGGGTGAGAATCTGCAGAATACCTCAAGCGAAGATGAAATCCGTAATTATATAAAGAATGCGCAGGAAGATGCCGGATTTTTGGATTTCTTTTTTCTGTCAGCCGACGGGAACTATAAGATGGTGACAGGGGAAACCGGGTACCTTGGATTACAGGAAAATATTGAAGAGGACATCCGGCAGGGAAATGATGTGATATCAAATGCAGCAGTTCCGGGAAAATCCCAGTTGCTTGTTTTTGCCACTCCCAAGGCTCATGGAAACTATCAGGGATTTGAATATGATGCCATCGCCATTGCTTATGAAAACTCTAATATCGTAGATGTACTGGATATTTCTGCTTTCAATGGAAATGCACAGAGTTTTATTGTTCATCCGGATGGCCGTGTTGTGATCGATCATTCTTCTGAGTTATGGGGGAATGTATATAATTTCTTCGGTGTTCTGAGAGAGCATTCTGATATGTCTGAAAAAGAGGTCAATGAGCTTTCGGAGAAGTTTAAAGCAGGACATACTGGTGCGATGCTGGTAAATCTGGATGGAAGGAACTATTATCTGGTCTATGAAAAATCAGATATTCAGGACTGGGTATTTCTGGGACTTGTACAGGCAGATATTGTCAATGCCAGTATGAACAGCCTGCAGAGCAGTACAATGCTTCTTGTTGGTGCGGTCGTGTTCTGTATTGCTGCTTTTCTTATCAGTCTTATTATTCAAAAAAGCAGGACAAATCTCAGAAGAAAGGATACGGAGATCCGGTACCGGGATGAGCTGTTTCAAAAGCTTTCAATGAACGTGGATGATGTCTTTCTGATGCTGGATGCAAAAACATATCAGGCAGATTACGTCAGCCCAAATGCGGAAAATCTGCTGGGTATTACGGTAGAACAGATTCGTAGAGATATTCGTGTTCTGGGAAAATTGCATCCGGCGGAACATGAAGATCCGGAGAAAAATTATCTGGAAGAAATCAAGGTTCATGAACAGCGAGAATGGGATTTTGAATATGTTCATCAGAAAACAGGGGAAAAACGCTGGTTCCATAATATTGCAATGGGTAGTGAGGTAAATGGAAAAAAGAAATACATCCTGGTTCTGTCGGACCGTACCTCGGACTGGAAAATGAACCAGGCACTTTCTGAGGCAGTCCGTGCGGCGGAGACAGCAAACAGGGCCAAGAGTACCTTCCTTTCCAACATGTCTCACGATATCCGGACACCAATGAATGCGATCATCGGCTTTACCACACTGGCTGTAAGCAATATTGATGATAAAAACAAGGTTCGGGATTATCTGGGAAAGATCCTTTCCTCCAGTAACCATCTGCTTTCCCTGATCAATGATATCCTGGATATGAGCCGGATTGAGAGCGGAAAGATCCATCTGGAAGAAACGGAGGTCAGTCTGTCGGATGTGCTTCATGATCTGAAGACGATCATCAGCGGGCAGATCCATGCGAAACAGCTGGAGCTTTATATGGATGCCATGGATGTGACAAATGAGGATGTCTATTGTGATAAGACACGACTGAATCAGGTGCTGCTGAATCTTTTGTCCAATGCGATCAAGTTTACTCCTGCTGGCGGAACCGTTTCTGTCCGGCTGAAACAGTATCCGGGTCTCCAAAGAGGCAGTGAACTGTACGAGATCCGGGTGAAGGATAACGGAATCGGTATGAGTCAGGAATTTGTACAGAAGATCTTTTCTCCTTTTGAGAGGGAGCGGACTTCCACTGTAAGCAGGACTCAGGGTACAGGACTTGGTATGGCCATCACCAAGAATATTGTGGATATGATGGGCGGCACCATTGAGGTCCGGACAGAGCAGGGGAAAGGTACCGAATTTATCGTCCGACTGCCATTCCGGACTCAGCCTGAGCACCAACGTATAGAGAAGATCATAGAGCTGGAAGGTCTTAAGGCTCTGGTTGTAGATGACGATTTTAATACCTGTGACAGCGTGACAAAAATACTTGTGAGGGTTGGAATGCGTTCGGAATGGACACTTTCCGGTAAGGAGGCTGTTCTGCGTGCACGACAGTCTATGGAGCTTGGGGATGCCTTCCATGCTTATATCATCGACTGGCGACTGCCGGATATGAATGGTATTGAGGTCACCAGACAGATCCGCAGTCTTGGTGACGATACACCGATCATTATTCTGACTGCTTATGACTGGTCAGACATCGAAGTGGAAGCCAGGGCTGCAGGAGTAACTGCATTCTGTGCGAAACCTCTGTTTATGTCCGATATCAGAGATACCCTGATGACTGCCATTGGCCAGAATCAGGCTGAGCAGGAGAAGCCTGTTCTTCCGGCGGCATGCTCAGATTTCAGAGGCAGATGTATACTGCTTGTGGAAGACAATGAGCTGAACAGTGAAATTGCGGTGGAGATCCTTAATGAATATGGCTTCCTGGTGGATACTGCAGAAAATGGGGCAGAGGCAGTAGAGAAGGTCAAGAGGTCGAAACCGGGCGGTTATGATCTGGTGCTGATGGATGTGCAGATGCCGGTAATGAACGGATATGAGGCCACGAAGCAGATCCGTGCCCTTAGGGATCCGGCACTGGCAGGAATCACCATCCTTGCCATGACGGCCAATGCTTTTGACGAGGACAGAAAGAAAGCGTTGGAATGCGGTATGAATGGATTCTTATCCAAGCCAATCGTTATAGAGGAATTGATCAGTACATTACAAAATAATCTGACAGATTAGTAATAAAAACCTGCTAAGAAGTTCGGTTAACAACTTTTTAGCAGGTTTTCAAATTATTTTTAAGCGTTAAAGCGGTGAGATTTTTCTTGTGTAAAGTGGAGCAAGGGAGTATAATAAAATCAGTTTTTTTGTATAATTTTAAATGCTCTAATATGGAAATCGGCAAAACAGATGAAAGTCTGCGACGCAAAGCTACAGGGCCTGTAAAATGGCAGCCAGTTGCATGAAATGAGATGCGCTGCCTGTTTGGCAGCGTTTTTATCACCCGGGGCATTGCAGAGATGATGGAAATTACACAGCAGCAGTACACAGCAACAGGGATGAATGCACATATTGCAAAACCGATTGATATAAAAACAATACTTGCTGTTTTTGACCTGGTGTTTGGAACATCATAAAACACAAACGGATGAAGGAAATAAAAAATATGGATAAAAGTAGAAAAAAATCAGCCGTACTATTTGCATGTATATTTGTGGTCCTGGGAATGTGGATGATGTTATCGGTACACTGCCAGGCTGCTGAAACGAATAATGATGAAAAACAGCCACAGACCATCCGTGTCGGCTCATTTGAGGATACCTTTAATTATGTCGATAAAAACGGTGTCAGACGAGGTTATGGCTACGAGCTCATGCAGGCTCTGGCAGGTTATACCGGATGGAAATTTGAGTATGTGAAATGTGACTGGTCCAACTGTTTTGATAAGCTTGAAAATGGTGAGATTGATATCATGGGCGATATTTCTTACACCGATGAACGTGCACAGAAGATGCTTTTCCCGGATGAACCCATGGGTGAGGAAAAATATATCCTTTATGCTGATTTATCGGATACGGATATTGGGACGTCTGATTTCAAGTCTATGGATGGGAAACGTGTAGGTGTGCTCATGGGGACTGAGCCTGAAATCATGCTGACAGAATGGGAAAATAAGAATGGCATACATACAAAACATGTAAATGTGAATAGTGATGATGATGTCGAAAAGAAATTAGCGAATCATGAAATCGATTGTTTTGTATCTCTGGAGGAATCCATCTGGTCTGAACAGGGAATATCATCCGTTACCACGATTGGTAAATCCGGCATATATTTTGTAATAAATAAAGAGCGCAGCGATATCAAGACAGAGTTGGACTGGGCTATGCGTCAGCTGGATCAGGATAGTCCTTTTTTCAAGGCGGATCTGTATAAAAAGTATTTTACGCTTGATTATTGTCAAAGTCTTACAGGCGGAGAAAAGTCCTGGTTGGAAGAACATGATGGGATCCGGATCGGATTTCTGAGTAATGATGCGGCAGTATTTTCCCTGGACGAAGAGACTGGAAAACTTACCGGTATGCTGGCAGAATATTTCTCTTATGCCAAAGACTGTCTGGGAAATCAGATACTGGAATTTAATATACAGGAATATGATGAATATGATGAAATGCTTCAGGCTTTACAAGAACGAGAGATTGACATGATTTTTTATGCTGGCAGGAATCCATATTTTGCAGAAAAAAACGGATATACACTTACAAACACAGCCTGGACCTACAGCCTGATGGCGGTAACAGATGAGGAAAAATTTGATGAGAATAAGGTGTATACTGTAGCTGTGCCCAGGGAAAAATATGCCTTAAAACAGCATATTGCATTCAGTTATCCCCAATGGAAGCTTATAGATTGTGATTCGCTTGACGATGCAGCAGATATGGTCATTCATGAAAAAGCAGACTGTTTCCTCATGGGCGCAAGTCAGGCACTAATATATGATAACAGTCAAAATTTCAAGAGTATTCCACTTACATAAACAATGGAGGCATGCTTTGCAGTTAGAAGTGGAGAGGGAACCCTCTTATCAATATTGAATAAAACCTTAAAGGCTATGCCGTCTGACATGCTTACAAGTGCACTTGCTATTTATGACAGTACAGCAGATAAGGTAACATTTTTGGATTTTGTAAAAGACAATATGCTTGCTTTTTTTGCTACGGCAGGATTTTTTGTACTCACTATCATTAGTATTATCCTCGTACTTTTACGGAAGGCAAGGAAAGCAGAAGCTGTCGCAAAGCTTGCTGCAAATGATACACAAAAGCTTAATGACAAGTTGGAAATCGCTCTGAAAAAAGCAGAAGAAGCTAATCTGGCAAAGACTCGTTTCCTTAACAATATGTCACATGACATCCGTACTCCTATGAATGCAATTCTGGGCTATGCACAGCTTATGGAGAATGAACTGAAAGGAAAGGATTTGCCTGAAACTTCAGAACATTTAAAAAAACTTCAGCAGTCAGGAAACCTTCTTCTGTCAATCATAAATAATGTACTTGATATGGCTCGGATTGAGAGCGGAAGGATGGAAATTGATGAGAACTATGGACGGATTGAGGATATCCGGCAGACTCTGTTTGAAATATTTGAGGATGAAGCAAAGAAAAAGAATCTTGCTCTTCATTACACAATAAATGTAGAACATGAAAATATACTGACAGATACTACCAAGGTAAAAGAAATATTTGTCAACATCCTGAGTAATGCCATAAAATATACTCCAGCCGGTGGTTCTGTTATGGTAGATATAGATGAATTACCCTGCGAGGAGCCTGGGTACATGATTGTAAGGACCAGGGTGAGCGATACCGGAATTGGTATGAGCCAGGATTATCTGTCAAAAATTTTCGAAGCATTCACTCGTGAACGAAACACCACGAAGAGCAAAATCACAGGAAGCGGACTTGGAATGTCAATCGTAAAGAAATATGTTGATCTGCTCGGTGGAACAATCGATGTGGAGAGTGAGCTTGGAAAGGGCAGCACTTTTACTGTAACACTGAAACACAGGATAGCGGATGAAAGCTATTATGTAAAAAAACATGCTGAAAATCCAGAATCCTGCAGTGAAATACTTGAGGGAAGGAATATCCTTTTGGCAGAGGACAATGATCTGAATGCAGAGATTGCAGAAGCAATACTTGAGCGTGCAGGTCTTAAAACAGAACGTGTGGAGGATGGTATCCAGTGTGTAAACAGGATAATGCAAATGCCGGTTGGAACATATGATGTGATCCTCATGGATATCCAGATGCCTAAAATGGACGGTTATAAGGCAACACAGGAAATCAGAAATTTACCAGATAAGGACAAGGCGTGTATACCAATCATTGCAATGACAGCAAATGCATTTGAGGAAGATAAGCGGGAGGCTATTGCAGCCGGAATGAATGAACATATAGCAAAGCCAGTCCAGGCTGATAAGCTGCTGTCAATATTATCAGAAGTAATAAGGCAGCAGGAAAAATATTAATTGCATGTTATACTAATGGAGTGCCACTCTGGAAAATTGCATAGGACTTTTTTCTTTAAAGAGCGCTTTAACAATTTAATCTTTGAAAGTACCACGATATAAGAATGGGGAGGATTCCCTCCCCAAAAATATTTTTTCAGAACTTACATAAGTTCCTTTCAGATGCCATGATATGACCGGTATTCCAGGTACATTTCAATCATATTTTTTCTTACTGGAAGGTCTGTTTGTTTGAGAATTTCGCTGATTCCAGTAGCAGAATATCCATTTTTCCATAATAATTCAGCCGCACACTCAATCAGGAGTTGTCTGGATTCTTCACCTTTTTTCATTTCGCATTTCCTCGTTCAGTCTGGAAAACAGATGTGTAAGTGCAAACATAAGCGTTTCATAATGCATGTAATCTAAAGTATTCCTGTCTGCAAGAATTTGAAGACTTGCCGGGAACTCATCATCAGCTTCCCAGAAACGAATGATAATCGGCAAAAAAGGAAAAAGATTTAATTTAAAAGCAACATCTCCTTTTTCCAGTTCCTTTCCGGAAAGTGCTATACAGGCATTACGCAATTCAACGGTTTTTCCGTTAAAAAAGTCAGCGGTATTCTGAAAAAATCCGCTGCTCGTTGAGAGATTTCCTGTTCGGACAGAGGAAAGGCTGTTTATGTTTATAAATTCATGTGACAGATGGCATCTATCCTTTGAATAACATAAAACATCATAAATAGTCATTGCTTCATTGTGATTGGCTTCATGAATTATTTCAAAATCATTATCTGACCACTGAACACTTCCCGTTTTTCGATTAATACGATAGGTACGGTTAATAAAAGTAATATATAACCAGTCAGAATTGTAATCTAATGAATATTTATGTATCATTGTAGCCTGATTATATTGCAGGAAAACATGTGCTGTAGAAATTTTTATTTTATCATAATTAGTCAGAGCTTTCGTCATATACCCCTCCAAGAATATTTTTGTTGTAGTTATTTTAGAATAGACTAATTGGTCTATAAAATCAATGCTTTTTGTGCCATTTTGTTATAGCAGGTCAAAGGAACAATGGCTGTAATGAGGATCAGAGGGATAATAGTAGTAACGAATAATACGCGAGAGTTCTGTAGAGGGTCTGGCGTTAGAGGATTGGATTAAGGAAGTATCTTTTTTGTCTGACTGGTTTTTTTACGGCATTTCCGTTACAATAGAAATATAAAAAATCGCGGAAAGAAGGTGGTCTGAATGCCAGTTAATATCACAGAAGAATTCGTTCGTTTTCTGATGAAGCAAAACGAAGAACAAAGTGCTCGCATTGCTGAGCTTTCTGCTGAGATTACAAGTCTGAACCAGACCATCCGAGAACTGAAAGAGCAGTTAAACAAAAACTCAAAAAACAGTTCCAAGCCACCTTTATCTGACGGACTTAAGAAGCATGATTGTAAAACACAAACAGCACCAGTTATCATTGGAAATAATGTATGGATTGGTGGCGGGGCTATTATTTTACCAGGAGTTACTATCGGAGATAATGTTGTGATTGGAGCAGGCAGTATTGTAACAAAAAGTATTCCCGACAATGTGATTGCTGCAGGCAGTCCTTGCAGAGTGATCCGTAGGAATCAGTAACAAACATGTTTTATCCAGATAAATATATAAGTGGGAGGTATTATGCCTGAAATACGGAAGAAAATTGAATTACTACAGAAAATTGCACATCGATTTAATGAGGCAAATATAGAGTGGGCTTTAGGCGCATCTATGCTGCTGTACTTTAAAGGTATTATTTCAGAATTTCATGATATTGATTTAATGGTCTCTGTTCATGATGCTGAACAGGTCCGAACAATTTTATCAGAAATGGGAGAACTTCACGCACCGGCTTCTGCTTCTGATCCAATGTATCGTACAAAGGTATTCATGGAATTCACCATTGATTCTGTAGATATTGACGTTATGGCTGGATTTTCTATTGTAAGCGAAGGGAAGGTTTATGATTGTTCTCTTGACAAAGAACAAATCGTGGAACGAATGACACTTGGAACAGAAATCGTTCCTTTGCAATCGCTGCGATTATGGTGTAAATACTATCGGCTGATGGGGAGAAACAAAAAAGCTGACATGATTGAAAATAATTGTAAATAAATATAGTATCTGATATATGTAAAAAAGGAAACTGCCTGGAATTATCCGACAGTTTCTTTTTTATTTGCAGAATTGTTGTGGTCAAGCTTTTTTGTAACTGATGTTATTCTAATTCATTTGACATCTTTTCGCTAATAGTATGATAGATTTCCTTTGTCGCTGAATCATTTGCACCATTTACGACCAATATTTTTCCATTTATACTCATGACTACATATGAATGACAGGATGAATGGGTATACCGGATATAATCTCCATAGACATCATTTCTAAAATTTCCCATAGCATATTTAAGATTTCCTAAACCATTGGTTCTATAATCATTCCAGCTCTGAGATGAATTTTCTTCATATGAGATACTGTCAATCTGCGTATAGTCTACTGTATAATCGCTCCAGCCTTGTGCCTCAATGGTAAAATCTTTATCCTCGAAACGAATCTCAATACTTCCCAAAAACAACGTCCATATACCGAATATAATGGTTAAAATGGCTATGATACCTGATACTCCAATTGTTTTTTTGTTATACTGAATTTTTAATTTTTCTCCGGTCGCTATCTTTTTCTTATAAAAGAGATAAGAATAGAGAATGCTGATGATTGCAGCTGCCATAATGCTTACGATATACAAAACAAGAGCAGCCATACTTTCCTCAAAAAGACCACAAAGCATACACAGAATACCTGATGCCATCCATAGTTTTCCACTGAATCTATGAGTTGCATTCCAATTTTCTTCATCCTGCAATGTCCATATAACCCGGATCCCTATCGTATGGTTCTGTTTTACCTTTGGCAGATAATTTCCTATAACCATGAACAGTAAGCCTGTTCCATAATACATGAATGCCATAAACAGGTTCTCCATATCTGCCCCGGTATTTACCAATCTGGCAATGCCATTATAGAGCAATGTAATAACAGGTATCATCCATATAGCCATTCCTATAACTTTAGGGCTCTGTTGTCGGCTTCTGTTATCATAAAATATGATTGCTACAAATATACAGTGCGTTACTACAAAAAATACATTTATCCATTTACCGTGTGTACTCGTAAAACCGACCAGGACTCCTACAAAAATTACCAGTATAGAGCTGATTAATGAACCTCTATATTTTTTTATCATTTCCTTCATCGTCTGATGCTCCTTTCAAATTTGTGATCCACAGCATGACATCTTCCAATACGGAAGTGTTTAATTCATAATAAATAAACTTTCCTTCTCTTTGGTTTCGGATCAAATCAGCTTCCTTCAATATTGCCAGATGTCTTGATATGGATGCTCCCGTTACTGAAAAATGTGCGCATATTTCTCCGGCTGAAAGCCGCCCATTCTTCAATAAGTTCAAAATCTCACGTCGTATTGGATCTGCCAGTGCTTTTAATGTATCCTGTATACCCAAAAATTCATCACACCCCTTTATTTAACATTTAACCTAATTGTTAAACGTATTATAATGCAAGGGATATCATGTGTCAAGAACCAGTTACTTCAAAAAACTGCCTGGGTAGCAAATAAAGACAGAAGCATGGTTTTCCCTGTTCTGCAGAAACAGATCTGTTTGATGCCGCCATCCTTGCCCATCCGGAGAAGATTATTGTCAAACGTCTCCTGAAAAGTGAATGCCTGGCAGGGCGTGAGCCATACTAGAAAACTGAAATTCACTTATTTGCAACATAAAAGCTCTATCGTATTTTGAAGCACCAAAAATCTAACTTTTGGACAGATCAAAATACGATAGAGCTTTTTGTTATTAGAATCAGCGAGCTTTTTGTGGAAGCTGGCAGTTATAAGCGATTCCAAGCGGTGTGACCAAAAGGGGATGAACCGGCCGGTAAACTGGAAGGTTCAGCTTCTTCTCAAACACGCTGGTAAATTCCTGAAAGCTTGCAGAGCCGCCTACCACATAAACTGCAGGTATCTCATAGCCTTTTAGAAATTTCTCGGTAATGGATGCCATTTTTTCAACCGTTGCCTTAATAACCGGAAAAATTTCCTTCTCTTTTTCCGGAGTGGTCTTCAGAACCTCTGCCTCTTCGTAGGGAATCCGGTAATGACCGGCAACTGTCATCGTCATATGGCTGCCCCCAGTTGCCTCGTCATCCGTATAGATTACCTTGCCATCCTTGAGGATGCTGATGCCGGTTGTGCCGCCGCCCACATCTACAACTGCACCGTCGGTAATCTTTAATACAGCAGCGGCCGCAGTAGGTTCGTCAACAATGTTGGTTACTTCGAAACCGGCACCTTCCAATACATATCCAATGCTCTTCACACTGCCTTCTGAAACTCCCGGAGGAATGGCAGCAGCGGCATAGAGAAGCTCCGTGCCCAGCTTTTCTTCCAGTTCTTCTTTTAATTTTGTAACCAGCTGAACAGATTCGTAATAATTCACAATAACACCGTCACGGATTGCATGGGAGGGTGCAGAGACACCGGCAATAGGACGATTCGTACTATCTACAACTGCAAGAACCGTGTTCGCAGTACCAAGATCCACGCCTACCTTCAAACGCCCTCTGAATTTTTTACATTCACCAGTGCGTACCAGTTCTGCAAAATTTGATAAAGTTCTGTTTTTTAGTTCCATATCCGAACACTCCATTTCTAATAAATCTGGAAGCTGTGAATCAGTGTACTGATACATTCATATTTTGCAGTGATTCGCAGCGATAATGTATTTATTATATATGAAAAAAGGCGAAAAAACAATAATTTTGCCCGGAATATGGCTCATTGCCGGCGTAAATTAAAATGGCAAAGTAAGCTGATCCAGTAGCTTTAAACAGTCCTCCTTTGAATATACCATAGGACTTCCTGGCAGTGACTGAACGAAATCCTGAAAGATCCGGCACAATGATTCGTCTGAAATATGAATATTACAACAATATGTGCCAAATAAAAAAGCGTTTGTCGGGTAAATATTAATCTTGTTTTGCGCACTGACAGAAATAGACAGATAGTCAGGAAGTTTCAGCTGTGTCGGGCGGGTGATAAGGCCACAAATATTATCCTTTGCAATATCTGACCGCAGCTGCCTGAGCATGGCAAGAATGTCTTCGTGCTCAAGAGGAGGTACAAACTGAGGCGGTAAATCTACAATAACATTGCTGTTGAAAAGATCCAGCAGCCCTTTTTCCGTGAATATAGAGTAGTACCGCATAGAATTTTGCCTGAGTACAGAAAAATGCCTTTCCACCAATGCAAGCATATCCTGATACGGAACATTACTGCTTCGCATATACTTGTGAATACCTTGCTGCTTACCCTGGTCAAAACAATGTTTGGAAGCCAGTTTGATAAGGCTGAGAAATTATTAGGGGAAACCCCGGATCCGTTGCTTGTCTATGGAGTAGAAGTTTCGATACAGATGTACATAGCCGAATTGTCAGAACCGTTGAGGGAATTATATGTGGTAGGATATTCTCTTCCTACTACCTCAGAATATATTTATATGAGCACGGCGCAGAAGATTCAGCATATTTTTTCACAATATATAAAAGAAGCAGAATTGAAAGATTTTTATGAAATGGACATTGCCTCTGCCGGAATCACCAGAGGATTTATGGCAAAAAAATGCGACCTCTATTTTACCATGGAAAACAAATTAAGAAGATTACTGAAATGCTGCTTTACCTTATATAAAGTACCGGAAGCCAAACAAGAGGAAGTAATAGGTCAGATCTTAAAAATGGATCTGAAACCAATTGCAGAGAAAATCATAGAAGACACAGTAAGAAAAGCAGAAGAAGGATTTGAATCAGTTTTGGCAGAAAAGTAAATATTTTGAAAATTATATAAGTATAAAAGGACTGACAAAAACCTGTCAGAAGTAGCAGCGATCTGCACAGAAGATGGATTAACGGAAGGAAGATACTGTGAAACCTGCGGTGCAGTATTTGCAGCACAGAAAGCAGTGAAGGCAACAGGCCATAAAGAAGTAATAGACAAAGAAATAAATGCCACGTATTTTACCCTTTAAGGATCCTGAACCTGAGGAAATTAATGGTTTTAAAGACATTACAGAAGCTGTAAACTTTTTAGATATAATTATCCAATGTGACGGACAATCAATAAATAATAAAGAGCATTTCTGCTTCACTCATAGAACAATTGAACCACATGAGGAGCGACGTGTTGAATATAGCGATGGAAGAACCGAAATGGGATGCTTTAAGTGCGAGACATGCTCCTGGAGAAGAACTATTCGGTATATAAATGAACCATCGTGGTATGCAGATTAAAGATATCCGGGGCACAAATTGTCATGTTGTTCATATCTGTAAGGAAATTTACAGAAATTAAGGGGCTGGAAACAGTCCCTTTTCAAATATTTTTGGAAAGTTACAGGGAAAACATATGGATAAAGTTTTGAAAAACTGTGCGTCGCATTCTCGTTACTTCAGTGATGAGCTAGGCGCACTATTTTTTGAAAATAAGTAGAACAAATGTTTGTAAATTCTATTTGCATATGGTACAATTCATTAGGAAAGTATCAGATTCAGAGCAAACAAAAAGAGCAATTCTGAGAAAAACTGGAACTGCTCTGAATGTGATTCTTTCCAATTGAATTGTCTGGTAATCTATATAGATGAAAAATGGAGTTTGCCTTAATCAAAATGTAATCTAAAAAATGAGATTCCATTGAAAAGCAAAATAATTGGCAGGAGGATATCTTATGTTTCGCGAGATGAGAAGATTTAAGCAACAGGTTTCACAAGATGAATGTAAAAAAATATTAAAAGATGAAAAAAGAGCTGCTTTTTCTGTAATTGGTGATGAAGGGTATCCCTATACCATTCCAATTAATTTTTACTATGAAGAGGCTGATCATACGATTTATTTTCATGGAGCCAGAGAAGGACACAAGATGGATGCAATCCAGAAATGTAATAAAGTGTGTCTGACAACCTGGAACCAGGGTTTCAAAAAAGAAGGGCACTGGGAGTGGAATGCCACAAGTGTTGTTGTGTTTGGAAAAGCAGAACTTATCACAGATACCAAGATTATAGAAGACCGTCTTCGAAAACTGGCAGAAAAATATTACCCTACAGTAGAAGAAGTAGAAAAAGAAATGAATGGTTCTGCAAGAAGTCGTGTCCAGCTATTTGCAATCAGAATTGAGCATATGACAGGGAAGCTTGTAAATGAGAAATAATGTGTAAGAGAGTTTGCTGACATAAAAAAGGAGGGAACACATTTATGATTATTCAGACCGGTATGCGGACGGATATCCCGGCGTTTTATTCGGAATGGCTGTGTAACCGAATAAAAGAGGGCTACGTGATGGTTCGGAATCCATACCAGCCGCAGCAGGTAACAAGATATACCTTTTCGCCTTCTGTGGTAGATCTGATTGCGTTCTGCTCGAAAAATCCGGCGCCTATGCTTTCACACATGGATTTACTGAAAACATATGGAATGTACTGGTTCGTTACCATTACCCCTTATGGAAAAGAAATAGAGCCTCTGGTTCCAGATGTAGAAACGGTAATAGATACATTTCGGCAACTGGCTGAGATTACAGGACCGGATTCCATGGGATGGCGTTATGACCCTATATTCCTGAATGAGACTTATACGCCAGAGGTCCATATCCAAAAGTTTACACAGATCGCACAGGCCCTTGAGGGCTATACCCATACCTGCGTGATCAGTTTCATCGACCTGTACCAGAAAGTGAGAAGAAATTTTCCGGAAGCCCAAGCTGTACCAAAAGAAAAACGTCTGTCACTTGGGAAAACCATGATACAGATAGCCGCGGCACATGGAATGAAAGTATATCCCTGTGGAGAAGGAACAGAATTAGCCTGTTATGGGGCAGATTGCAATGGCTGTATGACACAGGAAACATACGAAAAAGCCCTCCATACCACGCTGGATATACCGAAAAAGCAGCCACTACGGAAAGAATGTGCCTGTTTTATGGGAAATGATATTGGAGCATATAATACCTGTCTTCATGGATGTAAATATTGTTATGCTAATTACGATACCAAAACGGTTCGTCAGAATTATGCTTTGCATGATCCGAAATCCCCGTTTTTGATTGGAAATTTAAAAGCGGATGATAAAATACATCAGGCGGATCAGAAAAGCTGGATCGACGGACAACTGGTTCTGAAATTTGATTGATAGAAGGAAAAGCTATATGGAAAAGCTTTTGAAAGAACACTGAGCATAAGGAGAGTCTGAAAATGGCAAAATTATATTTCCGCTACGGAGCAATGGGAAGCTCGAAATCAGCAAACATACTAATGGTCCGTTATAACTACGAAGAGCGCGGTCAGTATGCCGTTTTGTTAAAACCAAGAACAGACAGCCGGGATGGAGAACGCAAGATCCAGTCTCGTATGGGATTATCTGCTTCAGCAGAATACGTGGATGAATTTTTAAAAGAGATCTCTACGATCTGGAAAAAAGAAAATACAGAATACCGGTATCAGGGAAAGAAAGTGGATGCAGTTCTGGTGGATGAAGCGCAGTTCCTTTCGGAAGCGGAAATAGACACTTTGTCCGACCTTGTGGATTTTTATAATATTCCAGTGATCTGCTATGGACTGCGCACCGATTTCCGCAACCGCTTATTTCCTGGCTCCAGACGTCTGATGGAGATTGCAGATGTCATTGAGGAAGTACCGACTGTCTGTTGGTGTGGAAAACGTGCACAGTGTAATACCCGGTATGCAAATGGAGAAATTGTACGGGAGGGTGCGCAGATCATGCTTGGCTCCAATGAAAGCTATGTGGCGCTTTGCCGGAAGCACTACAAAGAAGGAAAATTATGGAAAGAAGCTGGAGCAGAAAATGAAACGAGCACCAGGAGGAACTGTAAAATTATGGAAAAGGAGTAAGATATAAGAGAAAGGGGACTCTTCTATGAGTAAGAAAAAGGTAGCTTTTATCTGTGTCCATAATTCATGCCGCAGCCAGATAGCAGAAGCATTCGGAAAGCATCTGGCATCTGATATATTTGAAAGCTATTCTGCCGGCACAGAGACAAAACCGCAGATCAATCAGGATGCAGTCCGGATTATGAAAACGTCATATGGAATAGATATGGAAGCAGATGGTCAGTACAGCAAACTGATTCGCGATATTCCAACTCCTGATATCGTGATTTCCATGGGATGCAATGTAGGGTGTCCGTTTATTGACAGGCCTTTTGACGATAACTGGGGACTGGAAGATCCAACGGGAAAAAACGATGAGGCGTTTAAATTAGTTATAGAAGAAATCAGGAAGAAAATCCTTGAATTAAAGAAGAATGCGTCTTGATAACTTGCAAAACGATATTTTGATAGGAACAGATAGATGAAGCATGCTTGATAATCTGGATACCAAGACGTCTGCCAATAATCATGGAAAGGTGTGGAATACCAGAAGAAATCATATCACATGGAGGCTGTATGTGGGTCTGCACATTACCAGATCGCTGCGTACTGGTCCAGAGTTTTGAACAAGCCTGCGATTAAAGCGTATCAGGCATCCAGACGTGGGATTGTTCTGACAGCAAATTATACTGCCAAGCAAAAGGGGGTAAAGACAGGACAGGCTTTGTGGCAAGCTAAAAGTGCCTGTCCGGATCTGGTTGTTGTTCCGCCCAGAATGGAGCTTTATCTACAGTTTTCTTCCATGCTGCGGGAGATTTATGGAGAGTATACCGATCTGGTGGAGCCTTATGGATGTGATGAAGCGTGGCTGGATGTGACTGGAAGTACCGCCTTAAAAGGGGATGAAAAAAAGATTGCAGATGAGATTAGAAGCCGTGTAAAAAAGGAATTGGGGATCACAGTCAGTATCGGGATTTCGTGGAATAAGATTTTTGCTAAGCTTGGAAGCGATTATAAAAAACCAGATGCGATCACCCAATTTCATAAAGAAAATTACCAGAGTATCGTCTGGAATCTTCCTGCAGCTAACCTTTTGTATGTCGGAAGATCTACCAGAACGATGTTAAACCGTTATGGGATCAAAACCATTGGGAAAATTGCAACGTCAGATCCAGATTTCCTGGAACGACTGTTCGGGAAGATGGGACTGGTCTTATATTCCTTTGCAAATGGCTGGGATGATTCTCCTGTTGAACCAGAAGGCTATGCGGCTCCCATTAAGTCCATTGGTAACAGTACCACCACACCAAGAGACTTAGCAACTAACCTGAATCCGTGAAGTTCATTCTTTAAGAGAACCAATCTTCCAAAGGTAAGTTTGTTTCATGATGTGAGCATACTTCTGTGGCTTTTTCTGTATCAGCACCGGGAACAAAAGCAGTCACTGGGCAAAAAAGGGTACACGAAATAAGCCTGCTATAAAATTGCTTTGTTACTTATGAGTTTGTGACAGCATATTTCTGACAGATATCAGAAAATATATGTCGCCAGATGTTGCTTCTTCCGAGGCCGGTTATCAACTGGCGTGCATGCATGGTTATATGTCCTGCCATCATAATCAGGTTGCTGATAACTGTGCGTAAACGACGGCGTTTAACATCCCTCTTCTGACGGGGTGCCCGTCCTCCAATTGTGCCCTGACCGATCATACGGAGAATGTTATATGCGATCATCCCTAATTCGAGTATCAGTGCATTGGTCGCGAACTTTCCGGATGGAAGCCGCTCCAGATCCATGTCTGTTTTTACCTCACTATGAAACTGCTCACATTCCCCATGGGCATGATACAGACTGATGATTTCCTCATCCGGGTCACCAAGGTTTGTCCACCAGGCTTCAACTTCAATATCGGGAACAAGGTTGAACTGACCATACTTATCAATGGTTCGCTCTGTAATCTCGTATCCGGCACGGAGTGTATACTCTGTATTGAACTGCTTACTGGTAACGGTTTTCCAGTCACTGCCTATATAGACGGTTTTTCCGTCTCTGGGACTGGTTACATTCCGGCAATACTGCTTTGCCATTTCAAACCAGTCATCCGTGCTTTCTCGGCGAAGTTTTCGCTTGATAATGAAAAAGCTTCAAAGTAAGGTTTGCCCATGCAAAGCATTCCAAGGTAAGTGAGTACAATATCACCATTTTTAATCTGATGCTGAGACCGATTGGATGTCACGTCCATGCGATTGAGTTTTTTGATGAAATCGCTTTTCCCAAGGAGGGCGCCAACAACAGCCAGACCGCTGGCTGGGATAATACGTTCATTTGTAAACTCAACAATAATGTTCTTATTGGTGTTCAGTGTGATTCGGTGGTTGTTATTCATGGTAAAAGACTCCAATCCATAGATTTTGTTATGTCTATTTTACCACAGACTGCTTTCACCTGGTGGGTGAATAACAATATTGGAAAAAAATATTGCAAAAGCATGAAACTATAGGGTTTAAGGAGTATGTGAGGAAATCAACTTCACGGATTCAGGAAAAACCAATAAAGCAGACAATAGATAATATTCTCAGTAACGCAGCCAAAAGTAGAATGTCTCCATGACAGCAGAATATAATAAATTAATTCTAAAAATAAAGGGAGCTCTTTAATGAAGCAAAAACCCTTATTGATCAGCCTGTTAATTTCTCTGGGAACCGGAGTGATTGCAGGCTTTCTTACTTTTAAAAGTATGGAACAATACTAGAATGAGCCGCCTAATAATTGTGAAAATCAAAATTCAGTAATACGGAATATAGAAAATCAGGAAGTTAATCTTTTATCAAAAGAAGAACTTTGCAAACGGCAAAATCAAATCAGATGAATGTCTTTTTACACTATATTTTGACTATTCACGCAAAAATATAGACAGAGAAACTAGATTTAAATAATATATATAATATAGATATAAAAACAGTTAAAAGAAGAAAGGAGAAAAAATAGAGAAAGCATGTTTGCTATCTTTTGTATTGCTGTTCAGTACTTTAAGTCAAAGTATTGTAGCAACAACCGTGTATGCAGGCAATATTCTTATGATGGAACAAGATTCAGAATTACCTGTAAAAGAAGATCAAGCAGATATTACGGATCAGGATCATCAAGAGAAAAATACTGATACAGAAAACACAAATTCAGATAAAGAACAGGGAACTGAAGAAAGCACGGATTCAGATAAAATAGTTACCGCATATGTATAAAATACAAGGGGGTTAAATCAATGAAATTTGATGTTAAAACACAGGGAAAGAAAATGGAGGTTGCTTTGGAAGGAAGAATGGACTCTGCAACAGCACCGGGATTTGAGAAGGAGATTTTCCAAAAGCTTGATGGAGTTACTGAGCTTGTTCTGGACTTTACCGATCTTGCGTATCTTTCCAGTGCCGGATTAAGAGTTCTTTTATCCTGTCAGAAGAAAATGAATGCAGCAAAGGGAAGTATGGTTGTAAAGCATGTCAATGAAATTATTATGGAAGTATTTGAAGCAACCGGATTTGACAGTATTTTGACAGTCGAACAATAAAAGACAGATGAAAATGGGGAAAAGAATATGACAATTGAAGAGAGAAAATTAACACCTGCCGGACAGGGGAATCTGCAACAGATCAAATTGGGAATACCGGTAGTGGAAGCATTGAATCGGATGGCAGAGGATCCCATGGGGGAAAATGAAAAGCTGCTTTTAAGGATTCTGGAACAAAATAAGGATACGGAATATGGAAGGAAATATGGCTTTGCGAATATTCATTCCATAGAAGAATACCAGAAGAAGGTTCCGGTCAGTGTATACGATGATTATGCAGGCTATATTTTAAGAATGAGTGAGGATGGGGAGGAGAATCTGATTACCTCCGGTAAGGTTGTACATTATAACAAGTCTTCAGGAACGGTTGGAAATCCCAAGCGTATACCGTTGACGGAAGAGGCTTTTCAGGTTTTTCAGAAGTATAATGGTCCCTACCGTATGGGTCTGGTCGCAAAAGAACTCGGAGAAGACTGGATCAACGGACGGAATATGTCCATTGCGGAATCCATTGCAGAGATCCAGCACGTGAAAAGCGGTGTTACTTATGGGGCTTTGTCAGTAAAAATGATCGGTGAATTCCGCCCTTACCTCGGAATGAGTTTTACATCTCCCGATGAAGCAATTTATCCGGAATCGGAAACCAACACCAGATATCTGCATGCACGTTTCGGACTGATGGACCAGGATCTTACGAATATGGCAGCGAACTTTCTTGGATTTTTACTGGAAGTATTGCGTTATATGGAACAGCATTGGGAGCTTCTGGTTAATGATATTGAACAGGGAACGATTGATCTGGGTATTAAAATGTCAGAGGAAGTCCGTTCCAGTCTCTTAAAGAAAATTCAGCCCATGCCGGAGAGAGCGCAGGAACTGAGGGGAATTTTCATGCAGGGGTTTGAGGAACCGATTGTACCGAAGCTGTGGCCTCATGCACAGTTCCTTACCGGTGTCGGTTCCGGTGGATTTAAGGTTTATGCTGATAAGATCAAAGAGAAATATATGGGAGAAAAAATAGCCCGTTATTTTACCGGAATTAATGCATCTGAAGGCATGATCAGTGTCCCGTACCGGTTAAATGATGAGAAGAGCGTGCCGGTTCCGGACAGTATGTTCTATGAATTTCTGCCGACAGACGCAGATGATGATTTCTCCAAAATAGTAACGATAGATCAGCTTGAGACAGGTAAAGAATATGAAGTGATTGTTACGAATCTTTCCGGTTTTTACCGGTATCGTATGCGTGATGCGGTAAAGATTGCAGGAAAATATAAGAATCTGCCGATTCTGGAATTCATCGGACGTATTGATCAGACAGTCAGTATTATGGGGGAGAAGACAACAGAAGTGGCACTCAGGACTGCCGCAGAGGATACAGCAAAGCAGCTTGGCTTTGACATGATTGATTTTACAGTATATCCGGATGTTGAACATGTTCCTCCACGTTATACTTATTTTATGGAAATCGAAAGCCTTCCGGAGGGGATGAAAGCAAAGGAAATCCGTTTTTTTCTGGAGAGGAATCTTGCTAAGGCCAATCCGTCCATGGGAGATAAGGTGGCAAAAGGAATCTGTGCGCCAACTAAGTTAAATATCTTAGAGCCGGAGACATATAGCTTATACCGTGATCTGATGATAATGAAGGGAATTGCGCCGGCACAGCTGAAGCCTGTGCACATCATCCGGAATGAACTGCAGCGGAAATTCTTTTTCAGTCAGACAGAATACGGGGTGGAGCTTGTAAAATAAATGGAAGGACTTTGTGAAAATAAAAGGAGAAGCCTATGAAAATTTTAGCTTTAGTAGCAAGCCAGGACAGTACTGTGGAAGATGTTAAGACAAATGGAAGAAGGCAGATGCAGGCACTGATAGGTAAAGATAAGGAAGTGCTTTTCTGCGAATATTCCACGATTGAAATTTGCAGGAACGGGGAACTTGTGATCACCTGTCTGGGCGAAAAAATGGAAAAGCCGGATTATTTCTGGCCACTACTTGGATCCACGGATGGATTTATTCTGGAGAATATGCTTCAGGATGCGGGAATTCCATCTATTTTAAATCTGCGTGAGCTTCAGGTCGCAAGAAGTAAGATTGCAACTTATCAGAGATTTGCACAGAATGGAATACGGGTGCCTGATACGATGGTGTTTTTCAAAGATTCTGATCCCGAAACACTGTCTGGTCGTTTTGGTTATCCATTTGTTGTGAAGCCGGACAGTGGATTTGGCGGGATTGGTGTAGAACTGATCCATAACGGCCAGGAGCTTAAGGATTACTTTGCAACTCTTTCCTATGGACAGGCTTATGTGGCACAGGAATATATTGCTACTTCCAAAGGAAGAGACATCCGTGTTGTTGTTCTCCATGGCAGATATTATTTTTCGATGGAGCGCCATGCATCGAATCCTGATGAATTCCGTTCGAATGTACATGTGGGTGGAACTACACAGGAGAAGACTCTTACCGAAGAAGAAAAGGTATTCTGTGAAAAGGTGGCGTCCATATTTGATCTTCCGATTATCGGACTGGATCTTATGATTGGTGATGGAGAGTATGTGCTGGCAGAGGTAAATGCATTTCCGGGTATGCCGGGGCGTAAGATGATGGATGCATATGCTTCCGTTATTGATGATTTTATGGAGGGACAGGCATGACCGGATTTTTGCGAAGAGTATTAAGCCCATACAGGGGACTTTTGATACTGGTCATTTTACTGCAGCTTGGTCAGTCCTTTTTAACCATGTATCTGCCAACAATCAATTCCAGAGTGATCGATTATGGTGTGGCGAATGCGGATGCTGCATATATCATGCATCAGGGAATTCTCATGCTGGGAATAGCTCTTATCCAGTTACTGCTATCAACCTTGGCTGGTATTTTCGGAGCAAAGGTGGCACTGATGACCGGACGGGATTTGAGGGAGCAGGTTTATGAGAAGCTGATACATTTTTCACGCAGGATGATCGGAAGCATGGGAGCTCCTACGCTGATTACAAGGGCAACAAACGATGTACAGCAGGTAATCCAGTTTATTACGTTCTTATTTACCGCGATTATCGCAGCACCGATGATGTTTATCGGAGGTCTTGTGCTTGCCTTGTCCCAAAGCGTGAAGCTTTCGGTGGTATTGCTTGTGACGATACCTCTGCTGCTTGGGGTTTCTGTGGTATTTTTAAAGCTGATCCTTCCTTATTATAGAGAACAGCAGACGAAAATAGATGAGATGAATACCGTACTCAGGGATCAGATTTCCGGTATCCGTGTGGTAAAGGCCTTTACGAAGGAACAAGGCGAGAAGGAACGCTTTGAACGGATTAACGGAGATCTTTCAAGGATTAATACCAGCATCGGTAAGATTACAGGGCTGATGCAGCCAATCTTTACCCTGACAATGAGCTTTGCCAATATTTCGCTGATCTGGCTTGGCGGCCGTATGGCGGGGAACGGTCAGGTACAGATTGGACAGGTGATCGGCTTCGTAACCTACATATCCTTTATTCTGACAGCAACCCTGATGGCTTCCATGATTTTTATTATGCTGCCAAGAGCCGAGGTATCGGTTACACGTATTGAAGAGATTTTAAACAGTGAAAGTGAAATTCAGGACAGAGAGGATGCTTTTTTGCCAGAGCAGTTCCGGGGAGAAATATGTTTTGAACATGTGACGTATTCCTATGCACCGGATAATGAGCAGGTGGAGCCTGTATTGAAGGACATTTCCTTCTGCGCACAGCCGGGTAAAACGACGGCGATTATCGGATCTACCGGATGTGGTAAGACTACCTTGCTTGATATGATTCCACGTCTTGCAGATGTGACAGAGGGGACGGTCTTCGTAGATGGCATGGATGTCCGGAAGCTGTTAAGGCATGAGCTTGATCAGGCAATCGGCATGGTTCCGCAGAAGGCTTTCCTGTTTTCGGGGACGCTGGAGGACAATCTGCGGGATGGAAAACCGGATGCAACACAGGAAGAACTCTGGGAGGCTCTTTCGATTGCGCAGGCAAAGGAATTCGTGGAGAAAAACGAACGTGGTCTTAAGATGAAGATTTCCGAAGGGGGAACAAACTTTTCGGGCGGGCAGCGGCAGCGGCTTGCAATCGCAAGAGCAATTGTCCGCAGACCCTCCATCTATTTGTTTGATGATTCGTTCTCTGCACTGGATTACCGGACAGACCAGGAGCTGCGAAGAGCACTGAAGCCGGTTACACAGAATGCGGCTGTGATTATTGTTGCACAGAGAATCAGTACCATTAAGGATGCTGACCAGATCCTTGTGATGAATCAGGGACGTATTGAAGCGGTTGGAACACATGAAGAACTCATGCAAAGCAGCCGGACTTATCAGGAAATTGTGGCTTCCCAGCCCACAGATAAGGAGGTGGCATCATGAGTACAAAGCAGAAAAAGACCATACAAAAGGGGTCTTTCAAGCGGCTGTTAAAGCTCTTCTTCTTTAAAAATAAGATGCTGACCGCTCTTATGCTGTTCAGTATTATTATTTCAGCGGTTGCTACAGCGCTGGGACCGCAGTATCTGGGGTATGCAACGGATTCCATTGTACAGGATATGTCAAACCCGGTAAGCAGTAACATTCACTGGGACCGGTTTTTCTTCTGGGCAGGGATATCGAGTGTGATTTTTCTGATCCAGTTCGTATCGAAATGGCTGTCCGCATGGTTTTCCACACGGATCATCTCTGATACGGCGAAAGAATTGCGCAGTCAGGTAGAGACAAAGCTATGGTCGCTGCCATTAAATTATTTTGATACAAACAGTCACGGAGATATCATGAGCCGGACCACAAATGATATTGATAATGTGGTCACGACTCTGAATTCTTCCGGTGCAGATACGATTTACAGTATTTTCCAGCTGGTCGGGATGATTGTCATGATGACTGCAATTAACTGGAGGCTGGCATTGATCACTGTGATCATTATTCCGGTCTCGGGCTGGATTGTGACCCTGATTTCCAGGTTTGTGCGTAAGGAATATCAGAAGCAGTGGTATTATACCGGAATGATTAACAGTAATGTGGAAGAGAGTGTGAACGGACACAATATTGTGAAGCTTTATGGTCAGGAAGAGAAGTTCGTGGAAGCTTTCAGGAAGCAGAATCGTCTGCTGTATGAATCTTCCTTCAAAGCTATGGCCGTATCGAACCTGATTCAACCATTGTCCCGGTTCTTTACGAATCTGAATTATGTGATTGTGGCATTGGGAGGTGCTTTACGGGTAATATCCGGACAGATGACGGTCGGAGATGTGCAGGCATTTATTCAGTATACCAGACAGTTTCAGACACCCTTTTCCAAGCTGTCCCAGGCGTATTCTTCACTGCAGTCCGGAATAGCGTCTCTTGACCGGATCTATGAGCTGTTAGATAGTGAAGATCAGGCTGAAGAAAAACCGGAAGCCAGAGAGAGCTACCGGTTGCAGGGAAAGATCGATTTCCGGGATGTGAGCTTTTCTTATGTACCTGAGAGGAAGCTGATTGAACATATGAACCTTGTTGTAGAACCGGGCCAGATGGTCGCTATTGTTGGAGGAACTGG
The DNA here is from genome assembly GCF_040908885.1 of Ruminococcus sp. RTP21358st1_G6_RTP21358_211008. Classification (NCBI taxonomy): domain Bacteria; kingdom Bacillati; phylum Bacillota; class Clostridia; order Eubacteriales; family Oscillospiraceae; genus Ruminococcus; species Ruminococcus sp. RTP21358st1_G6_RTP21358_211008. Next base: position 6,543 of record NZ_JBDGDM010000002.1, on the reverse strand, counting down.
TGCCGGCAAGACAACACTTGTAAATCTGATTGAACGATTTTATGAAGTAAACATTGGAGAAATTATTTTTGATGACAAAGTAGAAATTCACGACCTTACAAGAGCATGCCTGCGGGAGAACATTGCAATGGTTCTGCAGGACACCTGGGTGTATAAAGGAACGATCGGAGACAATCTGAAATATGGTTTGAAACGGGAAATCACGGAAGAAGAATTCCGGAATGCATGCCGGGAGACCTTCGTGGATCAGTTTGTAAGTACACTGCCTGATGGTTATCAGACTGTAATTTCCAATGAAATGTCAAGCCTTTCTGCCGGAGAAAAGCAGTTGTTGACGATCTGCAGGGCATTTCTTGTGAAACCGAATATTCTCATTTTGGATGAGGCAACAAGTTCTGTAGATACCAGAACCGAAGCCATGATTGATCAGGCACTTGATAAGCTGCGGGAGGGACGGACAAGCTTTGTCATTGCCCACCGTCTGTCCACAATTCGCAATGCAGACGTAATCCTGGTTATGGAGAACGGGCATATCGTGGAGCAGGGCAGCCACAAAGAGCTATTAGCACAAAACGGAGCCTATGCCAGATTATATCAGGCACAGTTTGAATCATAGAAAATAGGCGGAGGAAGAGATTATGCGTATTGTATTTTATAGTGCGTCAACATCAGCACATTCCAATTCATCAACAAAAACAACCTACCAGCCGTTCCGGGCAGATACCTGGGATGAAATGGACCGGCTTTATCCGGACTGCGAATTTGTTGTAGCAGGACCCCTGAATGGTTCTTACATTTTTGACGTGGCAGATGGGGAAATCTGCAAAAAACCTGAGAAGGTGAAATACGTGCTTTTGGAGAGTGGAATGAGTGCGGAGGATACGGCAGAGCTGATTGCACAGCAGAGACCGGATATTGCTGTAGCAATTGCATCGGGAGCCGTTCCCTTTGACTGGGTACCGATCAAGACCGCTCTCATTGCTGAGGAATTACAGAAAAGAGGAATTGCAACCATTGCCAATAATACGCTGGTGTCAGTGGCAGCATTTGATAAGTGGCGTAGTAATATCATGTTCCGCAGCTTTGTCAAAGCGGCAAAGGGAATCTATATTCACCATGAGCTGTTTCTTGCGGAGAAGAAGAATCCGGGTGTCAGTGTAAATGTATATAAGGAATATGTTTTTTATCGGATTAAGGAAATAAACTTTCCGGTCATTGTGAAGGATACATTAGGTGCAGGGTCAATCGGAGTGGAAATCATGAACTCCTATGAGGAAGTAGAGAGCTTTCTTAATTCCGATCGGAACAATTCAGATATAATGGTGGAAGAACTGATTCAGGGAGAACAGTTCGGAACGGAAATTCATGGTGTAGAGGGACGTTACAGTGTCCTTCCGCCGATCGCCTTTTCTGTAACAAAAGAGGGCATTACAGATCCGTTAAGCTCTGTAAAATTTGGTCCGGTGACGGATCCTTCCTATCATTTTGAAAAGGTACAGGAAGAACTGCTTAATATGGCACAGAGTTTGAAATTTGAAGGAACGGTGCAGGTCGATCTGGTTTACCGGGCAGGAGAATGGTATATTATCGAAATTAATCCAAGATGGTCCGGAATGACAACAACAACGGCTGCCATGGAGGGAAGAAATCCACTATCTATTTTTGTGGACAGCATACTCGGAACTGACAAAAATTACAGTATGAAACGGAACCTGAAATATGCATTGAACTTTAAGATGAAAGCAAGGTCGCAGGAGGATCTGATCCGATTATATGGGAATCCGCATGTGGATTATATTATGCAGCTGGAAACCTCAGTGGCAGGTATGGAGAAGATCAACTATTGCGAGGTTGTTATCAGCACCGATCAGGAAAAAGAAGATATTATGAATATCCTGAATGAACTGGAAGAGGAATTCCCGGGGCTTGTTTCCGATGATGTGAAAGCAAATGCCGGAGAGCTTGTTGCAAAATATCAATGAGAATTCTGCGGTCGATAAGACCGCCGTTTTCTGCTGTTTGCAGAAATTAAAACCATTTTGCAGCGTATTGCTGTAATTGTTCCTGGACATCCCGGTAGCTGTATTTGCTGACCGGGATTATTTCCTGATTATTCAGTGTGATTTCAAAGCGTCTGATTGAACGGACAGCATACAGAGAAACAATGTAGCATCTGTGACATTGCACGAAGATATCTTTCGGCAGAATTTCACGGACTGCAGAAAGGGATTTATATATCTTCGTGACAGTACCATCCTGAAGATGAATCTGCAATTCTTTATTGATTATTTCAATATAGGTAATATCCTTGATATGAAAGGATACAGTTCTGGACGGAGTGTCGATTATAATGGATTTCGGAATCAGATGTCGGATTGCACGGGTTAGTGCTTCTGCAAGTTTTTGACGGCTGACCGGCTTGAGGATATAACCTACAGGTTCAGCAGAATATGCATCGAATACAAATTCCTTACTGCTGGAAATGAAGATAACGGGAATTTGTTTTCCAGTGTCATGGAGACATTCTGCAAAGCTGATCCCATTGTTTTCACCCAGCATAATATCAAGAATCAGAATGTCACAGCTTTTAGGAGTATTCTGCAATGTATTTTTTAATTCTGAAATAGAAGTATATTTTCGAATCTCGCAGGATTCTCCCATGGATGCTAAAATATCGATGATCATTTCAGATATCTGTGTTAAAAAAATCGGTTCATCATCACAGATGACAATATGGTACATAGTGAAAGCCTCCTATTATTCGTTATTTTCGTCAAGACAAAGCGTTGTTGTTACAGCAAAAAAGCCACCACGTACCTGTACGTTCAGTATACCATTGTATTTTTCGGCGATTCCATTGATGATCTTAAGACCGTAACCGTGTCTGTCACTGTTCTTTTTACTGGATTTATATTTTCCATTCGTGATTCTCAAGTTATCCTCATTGCAGGAGTTTTCACATTTAATAAACAGAAAATTTCCCTTTGAATGGAGATTCAGCCGGATGATCCGCTGTCCTTCAGAAACCTTCTGACACCCTTCTACTGCATTTTCCAATATATTTGTCAACATCCGGCACAAATCAATGTCTTCCATGTTGAATTTTCTGCCAATGATAATACTGTACTCCACTATGGCTTTATAACGGCTGGCACGTTCTGCAAATTCTAAAAGGATGGAATTGACCAGAGCATTGGCTGTGTAGGTGACAAAAGGAAGCTGTTCGGCTTCTTCAGTAAATTTCTGCGTATATTGTCTGGCACCTGCATAGTCCTCCTGTTTAAGATAGGCGGACAGGGCATTCATATGATGCCGGATCTCATGGTGCATTTCCAGAATATGTTCATTGTTTTCTGCCTGATTCCGGTAGCTTTCCAGTATCCGCTCGGAAATTCTCTGTTCTTCCTGTTTGCTGCGGATGTATTCCATGACACTAAAGAATACGGCATATACTATGAAAGCAAATACTGCAAACAATACAAACATAGCATGGACAACCATATTGGTGGAAAGATTTATTATGCTTGAGAATTGTGCAATGCTGGCAATTAGAATAAACAAAGCAGGGAGGGAGCAGAGAATCTTCCAGATACGTGATTCCAGATCAGCGTTGATCATAGTACGGATTCGCTCCATCAGCATGAGAAATGGTTTCGCAAGAAGCAGATTTATGATAAGTGTGAGAATCAGTGCAAGGGGCGGATACATAAAATGATCGGACGGAAACCGGAAAGTACGGTGCAAAAAAGTAACAGTACTTGTGACAAAGAATCCGTAGCTCATTACAACAAAAAATACAAACAGTTTTTCTACTGTTTTTGCCTGGATGATAAAGCAGTACAACATTCCGAACAGTAACAAGGCAATATAAAAAATAGCATTCGAGATCAGCTCTTTGTAATCACCGCCGATGTTGAACTGTGCGATAAGAGAAAACGGAATGACCATTACAATAAAAATGGACAGTGCCATGCGCATTGCCTTTTTTGTGCTTAGGCGGAAACAATCCCGGAATGTATACAAACAGAAAAATGCATAAGGAAAAATCTGAAGAGAAAATCCGCAGAAATAACGCAATGCTATCATAAAAACCTCCTGTCATAAAAATAGATAATGGTCAGGTTACCTATTAAAAACAAGTATACCATTGGCAGAAGGCAAAATCAAATCATATGAAGGTCTTTTCACACCATATTTTGACTATTCACGCAAAAATATAGACAGGAAAGTCAAATTCAAATAACATAAATAATACAGATACAGAAAACTGTCAAAATGAGGAGAGCTTTTGATACGGTATAATGCCCGAAAGCTCGCTCTTACTGGCATCGTAAAGGAAAAAATATAAGAAAAGGAGACTAAAAAATGAAGAAAAGAATGATTATTGTGACGGCAATGATTATGGGAACTCTGGGAGCAGAATGTGTGAGTGTTCAGGCATCGGATACGTTACCTGAACTGACAAAAGACAATGCACTGGAACAGATGATGAAAGCAGGAGAAACAGACAGTCTTGTAAGCAATCATAAAAGCTATGAAGCTACCTGTGAATATATACTGCAGAATACAAAGGTATATGACTATGAAGATTCTGAAGTGATGTATGTAGATATGTATGGTACTACCCAGATGCTCTATAAAGATGGCGAATTAAAATACGGAAAAGAAGGAGATGAGTATCTCTCCTGTCTGTATATTGATGAAGCAGATGGAAATGCAGATGATCTTATAAGCTTTTACACAGATGAAACCATAGAGGAAGAAGTGACGGATCTGAAGGAAGATGGTGATACGATCATTATACAGACAAAGGTACCTGAAGAACTTACGCAGAGCACATTGAATTCTCAGGGAGATGGAGAATCCTACACAGAGGGAGACTGGATTTCTATGGAATATGTGGTTGCTTCGGATGATTACAGACCACTGAAACATACTCAGATTCTGAATCATAAGGACGGCACTTCGGAAGAAGCTTCGAAGATGGAATTCTCCTACGGCGTGGACAGGCCTGAGGATGTAGCAGATCTCTGTGAAAAGTACGAAGAAGCAGAAAAAGCAGAAGGTGATGTACGTAATGTGACAGTTACTGCAGCTCCTGGTACAGAGCAGGAAAAGGATTATACAATCACGGTTCCAGCAGATAATCATGTATGGATCATGCTTCATGACGATAATTCTTATTACATTATGTATACAGATAAGGAGTGTAAAGAACTGTACGAGCCAGAGGAAGATGTGAAAGAAGACACACATCTCTATGCAGAGATTGAGTCTTATGAAGAGGCGGAGGATGAAGTATGAGGAGTTTGAGCGTATTTATCAGGAATATTATCTGAAAATTTTGACATTTATACATAAAAGAGTTCCTGATCTGTATGAAGCGGAAGAACTGACTGGAGATGTATTTCTGTCTTTTTACAGAAATATGGACAGTTATGATGAAGAAAAAGGTAGTATAGCTACCTGGTTGTATGCAATCACAGCAAACCGCCTGAAAAACTATTATAGGGATAAAAAGACTCATTATTCTCTGGAAATCCTGAAGCAGCAGACAATTCCCCGGGAAAAAATGCCGGAAGAGATTGTGGCAAAGATTATGAGAGAAGAGACATTAAGAAAAAGTCTGGAGCAGCTTTCTGACAGAGAACGGGAAATTCTTCTGGGAAGATTTTATTATCAGAAAAGTTCCACAGAGCTTGGCAGGCAGATGAATTTATCACCGGGAAATGTAAGGATGATACAGAAACGTGCTCTGGAGAAGTTGCGAATGATTATGGAAAAACAGGGGGAATAGGCGTTCAGGCTACAGAGACTCTGCCTGAACTGACTGGGGATAATGCATTGTAATAGATTATGAAAGCCGGATGACATATTTCAGATATGAGATATTTGCATATGGGTAGTTTGAAGAGGAGGGAATTGTATATGTGGACAAGGAGAGAATTGAAAGAGTGTGCCAAACAGCTTTTAAAGATAAATTATTGGAAAGCAGTTCTGGCAGGAGTTATATTATCCCTGATTGGAGGTTCAGGAGTGGTCTCGGTAGTAGAAAGGTCTTCTTCCGGAAGTTTTGATGAAGTGATAGGCGCAGTAGAAACTGATGATTTTGGCCTTGTTTTAGGAATTGCACTTGGAATTGTGGCAGTTGCGTTGCTTGTTAACTTTATTATGACGATTTTGATTTGGAATCCTCTGGAGGTGGGATGTAAAAAGCTGTTTATTCAATGTGAATACGGAACAGCGGAGACGAGATGTATCTGGTCGGTGATCAACAGGAGAGATGGAAAGAATGTTGGCTGGATTATGTTTTTGCGGACATTGTTTGTAAGCTTATGGAGTCTTTTGTTTATAATTCCGGGAATTATAAAACAGTATGAGTATATGATGATTCCGTTTTTGTTGGCAGAGAATCCACAGATGAATCGAAAAGAAGCTTTTGAAAAGAGCCGTCAGATGATGAAGGTGATATGCTCCCTTCTAGGTAGACAAGTGAAATAATAAAAACTTGTCACTTAGGAGGGAGCATATTTTATGTCTAAA